>CAZZZJ010000004.1:0-27521 GCA_964658355.1 Beijerinckiaceae bacterium | reverse complement strand
AGCACCGTCGCGCTCATCATGATGAGCGAGCCGAGCACGGGCATGGTCTCGTTGTCGGCGATGGCCGTCCCGGGGATCGCCCCGAAGCCGATCGCTGTCGCGAGGAGGTTGGTCATGGTCTCGAGCGCGAAGTAGGCGGCTCGGCCGAAGAGGCCGATGGTCAGGCCCGTCAGGGTCTCGCACCCGATCCACCAGAGCGTCGTGGCCGGCGTCTGGTCCACGAGGCGGCCGGCGAATGTCGGCACGAGCAGCGGCGCCAGGGCCAAGGTCACCGCGAGCGCGATCAGGAGCCGGACCTGCATCGGGACACGCGGGCTCGAGAGGCCGGGCGCGATCAGCAGCACGCCGCCGACGCGGCAGAAGATCATGAAGACCCCGAGGAAGGTCTCGGGCATCACGCCGCTCACGAGATCGTGCCGAGGGAATTGATCTCCACGCCCCGCGCGATCTCGACGTGGGACAGGACGGGAGTCGCCGGAAACAGGCGCTCGACGATCATCCGGACGTAGCTGCGGACCTCCGGCGCGGCGACGACGACGAAGCCGTGCGTCCGCTTCATCCGGTCCCGGATGGCCTCCGAGGCCTCCGTGCCGAACTGCTCGACGAGACGCGGGTCGATGTCGAGCTCGATCACGTCGCCCTTGGCGTCGCGCTTGAGGGCCTGATGGAACGAGTAATCCCACCGGTTGCCGAGCCGCAGGACGCTGAGCACGCCGTTGTCCGCCAAATCCCCGCAGATCTGCTGCGCGATCCGCATGCGGACATGCTCGGCGACCTGCTCGGAGCGGCGCGCATGCGGGGCGACCTCGGCGATCGCCTCAAGGATGAGACTCAGGTTGCGGATCGAGACCCGCTCCGCGAGCAGAAGCTTCAGTACGGCCTGGAGGCCCGAATACGAGATGTGGGACGGGCAGATATCGTCGATCAGGCGCTTGTACTCGGGGTCGAGCCGGTCGAGCAGCATCCGCATGTCCTTGTAGGACAGGAGCTGCGCGAGGTTGTTGCGGATCACCTCGCTGAGATGCGTGAGCATCGCGGAGTGGCCGTCGATGGGATTGAAGCCTTCGCGGCGCGCCTCGGCCACGTAGGCCTCCGGCACCCAGACCGCCCTCAGCCCAAAGGCCGGCTCCCGGACCTCCTCCCCGGACATGGCTGGCAGCGGGCCGTCGCCCACGACGATCATGGTCTCGCCGGGGCGCAGGACCTGCGAGGCCACCACGGTACCGTGGATGCAGATCTGATAGCACTTGGGTGGCGTGTTCGGGGATTCCACGAGTTTGATGTCGGGGACGACGAAGCCGTACTCGCGCGCGAACTTGCGGCGCATCTTCGCCACGCGGTGGCTCAGCTCGCCATGTGCGCTCAGCATCTGCGTGGCGAGATGCTTGCCGAGCCGCAGCTCGATCTCGGCGGTCTTGAGCGAGTCCTTCACGGCGTCGCGGTCGCGCACTTCGACGAGACGCTTCTGCTCCTCGACCTGCGCGGCCGACTCCACCGCAGCCTGCCGCGCCGCGATGCGCCGGGGGATCAGGTAGGCGATCACGGCCATCAGCAGGCTCAGGGCCGCGAAGGGAACGAAGGGCAGGCCCGGCATCACGGCGAAGGTCAGCATCAGCCCGGCCGCGACGAACAGCGCCCGCGGATAGGCGCCGAGCTGGCCGAGAACCGCCTGCTCGGCCGTGCCGCGCGTCCCGCCCTTCGAGACCAGGAGACCGGCCGCGAGCGACACGATCAGCGCCGGAATCTGCGAGACGAGGCCGTCCCCGACCGATAGCTTGGTGAAGACGTCCGCGGCCTGCGACAGCGGCATGCCGTGGCGTGTCACGCCGATGACGATACCGCCGAAGATGTTGACGGCGATGGTGATGAGGCTCGCGATGGCCTCGCCCCGCACGAACTTCGAGGCGCCGTCCATCGAGCCGAAGAAGGCGCTCTCCTCCTCGAGCTCCCGCCGCCGGCGCTGCGCCTCCTTGTCGTCGATCAGCCCCGCGGACAGGTCCGCGTCGATCGCCATCTGCTTGCCCGGGATCGCGTCGAGGGTGAAGCGCGCCCCGACCTCGGCGATGCGGGTGGCCCCCTTGGTGATCACGAGGAAATTGACCGTGATCAGGATCGCGAAGACCACGAGCCCGATCACGAAGTCGCCGCTCATCACGAACTGCGAGAAGCCCTGGATGACGTGGCCGGCCGCATCGACCCCGGCGTCTCCGTTGGCGAGGATGAGCCGGGTGGTGGCGATCCCGAGGGCGAGGCGCAGGAGCGTCGCGATCAGGAGGATCGTCGGAAACGACGAGAACTCCAGCGGCTTCTGGATCCAGAGCGACACCATCAGGATCAGGACCGAGAGGGCGATCGAGACCGCCAGCCCGACGTCGATGATCGCGGCCGGGATCGGCAGGAACAGGATCGCGAGGATCGCGACGATCCCGAGGGCGAAGCCGACGTCGCGCTGGGGCTTGCGTTCCGGTCGGACGGCTGCGGCGGACGCCATGTCGGTCTACTCTTCCCCGCTAAACGTCGCGCCCGCGACACGTCCCGGGCATCGCCAGCGGTTCTGCGGCCTGGCGCTTGCGCGGGGATTGCGGAGGCGGGACCGCCCTCTGGAAAAAGCGAGGCCGATCAGAATCCGGTGGCGATCCGGCCGTAGACCCGCTCCGTGAAGGCGAAGATCTGGCTGCCCACGAAGGAGCCGGTCGCGATCATCACCAGGAGGATGACGAGGATCTTCGGCACGAAGGTGAGGGTGACTTCCTGGATCTGCGTCAGGGCCTGGACCAGGGCGATCAGGATCCCGACGATCATGGCCGCCGCCACGGCCGGCCCCGAAGCGACGATGACGGTCCAGATCGCCGCCCGGACGATCTCGAGGGCATCGACCTCGTTCATGGCGCACCGGCGCAGGCGCGGCTTTCCGGGAGTGCCGGGACCACGCGCTCGGGGCGGCCGCTCCGTAAGCGGCATCGGGGCCGCCCCGAGGCCGCCGTTCGATGTCGGGTGCTCACCCCGTCCTCCCTCAGGCGATCGTCACACCCGCCCCGAGCGTCAACTGCTTGCCGCCGGCGAGGCTCGCCACCGCACCGCCATTGACGACCTGGACGGATTCGACCTTGCCGGAAACGCTCCCGTCGGCGGAGGTCACGGTCCGTCCGATCACGCCGCCCGCCTGCGAGAGCGCCGAGGAAGACAGAAGCGCGTCGAGCTTCGTGTTCATGTTCACGCTCTGCTCGACCTGCGAGAAGGACGCGAGCTGTCCCATGTATTCGGCGGATTTCATCGGCTCGGTCGGGTCCTGGTTCTTCATCTGGGCGACGAGGAGCTTGAGGAAGTTGTCGTAGTTCAGCGTCGCCTTCTGCGCCGCGTTCGCGGTCTGCGCGGCCTTGGCCGCCGTGGCGGCGCCGGCGGCGGGGCTCGAAATGGTGGGGCTCGAAACGTTCATGACGGTCCTCGTTGGCGGTTCGATTGCGTTGTGTGCCCCTCAGGCGACGCGCACCGCGCGCGACGGATCCGGGAGGCCCGCGTCCTCGATGGCGAACAGGCCGCGCAGGATGCGCAGGGCGTCGAAGGTCTTGCCGGCGTCGAGGAGGCATCTCGCCGCCTCCAGGCCGGACAGGATCTCGGGAGCCGCCCCGCCGCGCACGAGCGCGCTCTCGAAGGGATCGTAGGCCGAACGCGCGCTCCTCGCGTTCGCGGGGTCGATCAGCATCGCCTGAGCGATGAAGTAGAGCTTGCGCACCGGCGTGGTCGCCTGTTCCGCCTGGAGGACATGCGCTTCCAGAAGGAACGTCGCGTCGTTCAGAAGTTCGAGGGAGACCTTGCGGTCCACCTTGAGCACCGCGCCGTTGACGAAGATCCGCTCGCGGGCGCGCAGGTTCAGGCTGATGGAGCGGCTCATCGCAGCCCGTCCCGGATCGTGGCGTTCACGGTGATCAGCGCGTCGAAGCCGTGCGCGTCGCCCCGCAGGACGCGGTCGGACTGGCGGATGATCCAGAGCCCGACCGAGATGAGGTCGGCCCGCATCCCCTCCGGGAGTGCGTTCTCGGGCTCGACGAGATCGTCGATCAGCAGCTTCCAGAGCCGCTGGACGAAGCTGACCGCCTCCGTCCGATCCGCGACCGTCGCATCGGCGGCGCCGGCGCTTGCCATCAGATCGATGGCACGGTCGAAGGCGGCGCGCTCCTGGCGCCGACAGACTTCGGCGGAGTCGGCCACCATCTCCTCGTACAGTCCTCTATACATGGCTGATCGACACCCTTCATCCTCGGGACGATTTGCGGGCCCCCGCTGCAGGAGGCCGCCGCGGCGGAGCATGCGCGACGCCTCTCTCGGCGCCCTTGCCGGCGACGTCGGGCTGGAGAGCGCTCCAGCCCCGCGATGCGTGCGGTCGTGCGGGACGGACGTCGGCGCGTTGAGCGAGCCGGGTCCGCCCGACGGTCAATGCTTTAGAGAAATTTGATCAGGCTCAGCCCCCGGATCTGGGAGGTGATCGCATAAGACATCTCGATCTGCGTCTTGAGCACGTCGATGCGCGACTTCGTCTCGGCGGGGTCGACCCCCTCGAGACCTTCAAGGTTTTTGGTCAGGACGAGCTTCTGCAGGTCGATCCGGGTCGTCGCCTCGGTTGTCTTGGTCTGAGCCCGTCCGAGGTCCGCCTGCAGGCCGGTCACGCCCGCCGTGGCGGTTCCGAGCAGGTCGCGCATCTTCGTGTAGACGACGTCCTGCGCGGCCTTCGACAGGCCGGCCAAGCCGATATCGGCGCCGAGGCTGTAGGCCATGGCGAGCTGGCGGAGCGGCACGGCGTTCGCGTTGACCGAGGTCTCCACGGTCTCGCTACGCCCGATCCGGCTCGTGATGTTGCGGTCGGAGGCCGACGACCAGTTCGCCGACCACGCCGCGTCCGAGAACTGCGCCGTGAAGGGGCCGTCGAGGAAGCTCTTCATCTGCGCGGCGGTGATGGCCGCCGCGCCGGGCTGCTCGCCCTGGCCGACGCCGAAGGCCGCGCGGAAGGCCACGGCCGTGGCGGCCTTGGCGGCGGAGGCCGGCGTCGTGTCGTAGCTCGCGACCGGCTGACGCCCCGTGTCGATGCCGGCGAACAGGAACTGGCCGCCGGCGGCGCCGTTCAGCTGGGCGGTGAGGGACTTGAGCCGGGACGACGCCTCCTGCGTGATGGCGACGGCGCTGTCGTCGGACAGCTTCCCCGGTGCGACGAGGGCGAGGAGCGCCTCCCCGTCCTTGCGCACCTGATCGAGGGCGGTCTGCGTACTGCTCAGCCTGAGGCCGGTCAGGCCGTTGCGCTCCTTCTGCGCGTCGAGCGCGTCGAGCTCCTGGTGGAGTTCCAGGCCCGTTCCCGTCCTGTACCCGAGTTCCAGTCCGACGTCGGCGAAGCGGCCCGTGTTGAGTTCCGTCAACGCCGAGGCCAAGTCCGTCTGCATGCGGGCGACGCCCGTGCGCGGCGTGTTCCAGAGCGTCGAGGTCGAGATGAAGGTCGTCTTCATGAGACTATCTCACCGAATCGAGAAGTGTTTGGAGCATGCCGTTGATCGTCGAGAGCAGCTTCGCGGATGCGGCGTAGGACTTCTCGAGTTGCAGCATCAGCGCGGTTTCGTCGTCCTGATTGACGCCGGTCGCGTTCGACAGCGCGGACGAGGCGCTCTGGAGGAAGGCCGCCTCGCTGTCGACCTGGCTCGCAGACGCCTTGCGCGTGGCCTCGAGCCAACTCGCCGACGCGGCCGATGCGGCCTGCAGCGTTCCCGACGCGGGCAGGCCGGAATCGGCCGGGAAGGTCCGCGGCGCGTCGAGCGAGGCCTGCAGCGCCTGGAGCCGATCCGCGAAGGAGGCCGCGCCGCCGGGATTGTCGGCGTAGCCCGCCCCGGGGTTCATCCCACCGTCCCGAAGCCGGAACGGATTGCCGCCGACGGCGGGGTCGACGGCCGCGTTGATGCGGATACGGGCCGCCAGCCCCTGCGTGGCGGCTGCCGTGGGCAGGGCCGGGCCGCCGGGAAAGGTGAACAGGCCCGCCAGCGCGGGGCCGATGGGAGGCGTGCCCTTGTCGGTCTCGGCGAAGGCCTCGACCAGGCCCTTGGCGATCGCGTCGAACTGTTCCTGGTAGGTGACGGCGATCTCGTCGCGCACCGCCATCAGACCGACGATGCGGCCGCTTCCCAGCGGCATCGGCGAGGCGGCACCGGTGACCGCCACGCCGTCGATGCTGACCACGCCTCCGACCGTCCCCGCCGTGAAGGCGTTCGTGGGCGCGAAGGTCACCGGGCGCGGGTTCCGGTCGAAGAGCGTGATCCCGTTATCGGCGTAGAGTGCGACGTCGTTGCCGGCGCGCGTCACGGCGCTGACGCCGAGATGCTCGGAGAGCCGCGTCACGATCTTGTCGCGCCGGTCGAGCGCGTCGCTGATGTCCGCTCCGGACGCGGTGCCCACCACCACCGCTCCGTTCGCCGCGTCGAACTGCCGGAGGAGGTCGTTGATCGCGTCGACCGCGGTGTCGACCTCGTGGTCGGCGTTCAGGCGCGTGTTCTGGACGACCTGGCTCGCCTGGTTCAGCCCGTTCGCCAGATCCGCCGACGCCGCGATGGCCGCCTTGGTCAGGTTGCCGTCGTCCGGCCGGGTCGCGTAGGTCCCCAGCGCCTTGCTCAGTGCCGCGACCTTGGCGGCGATAGAGGCCGTCCCCGCCGTGTCGCCGACTGTGTCCTTCAGGCGCGTCAGCCCGTCGAGGACGGCCTGTCGTCCCGCGAGGTCCGACGTGCTGCCGATCATGCGCTCGTAGAGGGCCGTGTCGCTCGCCCGGGCGACGACGACGCGGACCTGCCCGTCGCCCGTGACCAGCGAGGCGATCTTGCGGGAATAGGACGGATCGCTCAGGCTCGTCGTGTTGCGCGAGACGACGGCCATCTGGCTCGCGTTCGCGTTCAGGGACGAGCGCGCCGCGTTCAAGGATAGGGAAAGGCCCATCGCGAGGCTCCTTCGGCCAGCGTCAGCGCTTGAGGTTCATCAGGACGTCGAGCATCTCCGACCCGGTCTGGAAGACCTTGGAGTTGGCCGTGTATGCGGTCTGCGCCTCGACCATGGTCGTGAGCTCCGTGCCGATGTCGACGTTCGATTGCTCCAGGGCCCCCGACGCGATGGACCCACGCCCGCCCTGCGTCGCGAAGCCGAGTTGCACGGTGCCCGACTCGGTGTTGGTCTCGAAGACGTTGCCGGCGCGGGGTGTGAGGTTGTCCGGACTCGGCACCGTCGCGAGCGCTATGCGGAAGGCGGCCAGCCGCGCACCGTCGTCGTAGAGCGCGTACACCGTCCCGTCGGCACCGATCTCGGCGCTCTTGACGGCGCTCGGCTTGTTGCCGTCGGCGCTGCCCTTGGGCGTGTAATCGCCCGCAAGCTGCGTCATCCCCGTCATGTCGAGGGAGAACGGCTGCCCGTTGGGGATGGTGAGGTTCATCTTGGCCGGGCCGGTCAGCTTGCCCATCGCGTCGAAGGTCAGCTTGGTCACCGCCGAGAGGGGCGTTCCGGGGAAGTCCGCGGGACGGGCGGCATCGTAGGCCACCACCTGCCACTCCTTCGCGGCGGTCTTCGTGACGTAGAGGTTGAGCGTGACGGGGTTGCCGACGTTGTCGTAGGTCGTCAGCGAGCTCATCTTCGAGAAGGTCGAGCCGAGCGGAGGCTGTTGCCCCGGCGGAACGATCGCGGCACCGTCCGAAAGGTTGCCCTTGAAGACTCCCGCGGTCGATGGGGTCGCCTTCATCGCGAGGTCCGCAACGTTCACCGGCACCAGGCCGTCCGTGCTGTTCAGCGACACGGCGGGCTCGCCCTTCGCCAGGCTGTAGCCCATCAGGCGGAAGCCGGCGGCATTGATGAGATTGCCGGTCGGCCCGTCGACCACGAAGTTCCCGGCCCGCGTCAGGGTCGGCGTGCCACGCTCGTCCGCGACCACGAAGAAGCCTTTTCCCTGGATCGCCAGGTCCGTGCCCGAGGTGGTGTAGGCGATCGGACCATCGCCGCCGATGGACCGGCGGATCTTGGTCTCGACGGCACCGGAATTGTAGCTGCCGCTGCCCGATTCGATCAGCAGGGAAGAGAACTCGGCCGTCCCGCGCTTGTAGCCCGTCGTGTTCTGGTTCTGGATGTTGTCCGCCACGACACCGAGGCGGTTGGACTGGGCATTCATCCCGGACACGCCGCTTCGCAATACACCGTACAGGCTCATGGGCTTAGGTCCTTCGATCGACGGTCGTTTCTCTTATCGAGAGCAACAGGTTTTGCTTGCGCGAGGCTTTCGGCAGTGCCGCAAGGCGTCGATTTCGGCTTCGAGGTCCCGGCGAGTTCTTTGAAACGGCTTGCTCGCCCGGACCGACCGCGGCCGGATCGCTCGAGCGGGCGTGCTGCGGGTAGACCGCGACCAGCCCGAGGTCCCGGGCCATCCACGCCGCGACCTTAGGCGCACGCCAGGTCCGGCCGCCGGGCGGCGATACCGCCGGCGGTCGCGCAAGCGGTCCGGAGTTCGGGCGCCGGAAGCCGCGGGGCCGCCCCGTCGCGGCGTTGCCGGTCGTGACGGAGACAACCGCCAACGACTCGCCCTGCGCCAGGAGCTGGATCACCTGACCGCGCCGCGCAGGTCTCGTCTCGCCTCCGGGCACGCCGGCCAGGTCCCAGCACGCACGGATGTTCGGCGATGTCCGCCTCCAAGAGACCGACGCCGAGCCCGATCCGCACGCCCCGGCAAGCGTCTCCGCCGGGTCGATCCGTCGGGCACGGCATCAGCCGACGAAGGCGTAGCCCATGTAGCGCTTGACCTCGATCGGGTCGAAATGGAGGGCGCCGCGGAGCTTCTTCCTCAGCTTGCTGACGTGCCCTTCGACCACGCTCTCATCGACATCCGTCGAGAACGCGCCGTAGATCGCGTTGTAGACCTGGGTCCGGTTCATCCGACGGCCGCGGTTGCGGATGAGGAACTCGAGGATCTGGCGCTCGCGGCGAGGCAGCGCGAGCTTCTCCCCGTCGATCTCCGCGTCCCGGCCATCGAAGAACACCTTGAGGCGGGACGTGCGGTCGGCCGCGACCGAGTCCTTCGCCACTTCGCGGTGGGTGCGTCGCCGGATGGCCTCCGACCGCGCCATGATTTCCCGGACGTGTACGGGCTTGCGAACGACGTCGTCGACGCCGGCGACGAAGAGATCGAGCGTCTGGTCCAGGCAGCGCGCGTCGCTCAACGCGATGATGGGCGCCTTCGAACGCTTCTGGATCATTCCGGCGAGGTTCGGACGCATGTTGCTGTCGCCGAGCAGGAAACCCTGCACGGCTTCCATGTCCATCCTCGGCGCGGTCTCGAGCCATTCGCCGAATTCCTGACCGTAGAGGCCGACGGAGGCGACCCCCTCGCGCCCGAAGCTCGCAACGTATCCATTCGCGACCAAGGGTCGTTCGTCGACGACGATGTACATGTGCCTATATTCCCCAGCGTGACGCGCATACGGTTTTTGTTCCCGACGTTTTTGCCCGTCGGTCGCGGCAAAGTGTCTGATCGGCGTGCATCGCGTCAACGAAGAGATGAGCCAATCACCTGCGGAGGTTACGAGTTCGGGAGTCAGGGCGTCGCAAATTTTAGCCTCCGAAACCCTCGGCATTTTAGGATGTTCTTCTTTGATTGGGATTCCCGTAGGGATGTCGTCGGCACTTGGCCGATGTGCGGACGTCGAGGGAATCGCGGATATCCTCACCGAGCCTCGCGCGGCCGCGCCTTCGGTCGCCTCGCGTGAGAGCGTGGCGCGGACTCACGGCGTTTCGCGCTGTCGGCGGATCCGATTCAATTGAACCGCGCCGGGTTTCCGGGGGGCTTCGATTCGCGGCAGTATCGAGCCCCGGCGAAGGGAGCATGGCCGAACCGTTCCGAGCTCCGTCGTCATGCGATTGAGATGATTCCGGATCACCGACGAGCGCGCGACCCGCAAACGGCCGCGATCCCTCGCTCGCTTCGAAGATCGGCCGCTCGGGGGAGACGCGGACCATCGGCGGCCCCATTCCCGATATGCGCAGGCCCGGCAACACGGTGCGGCCGGCCGACAACCCGGTGCGGGATCCCGAAGCGTCGGCGGTGCGCACCGGCATGGTGTCGACGACCGCGAAGCTCAGGGGAAGACGAGCGCCGCGAACGGATCGCTCTCGGTTATCCGCGTGAGTTCCGCCAGGCTCTCGGGACGCGGTGTGATCAGCAGCCCGCCGCAGACGGTCTCCCGTCCCGTCATCCCGTAGCGCAGGACCGCCGCCGGCTGCATCGCCTCGTCAGGACCCGCGCCGGAGCCTCGAACCTCCGGCGGCGATCCGTTCCACCCGCTGGTCAAGCTCGTCCCCCCGGAGCGACCGGCGAGCATGCGGGCGACGATCGACAATCGCCGTCCGTCGCGCAGCCCGTAGGCGCGCTGCGGATCGATCAGCGCCACCGTGACCGCCCGCGCGAAGTGGAGGAATCCCTCCAGGAAGAGGGGCCGGCCGGCGGCGGTGAAGGTGTCGAAGACCGCGATTCCCGAGAGGTCGTCGAGGAGAACGAACGCGCGGGCGTGCCGGTAATCCGGCCCGTGCACCGTCGTGTCGATGACGTGGACCGTCGCAGCTCCGATCCGCACTGCGGGTCTCAGGAAACCGGAGCCCGCCATCTGCTCCCGCCCGTCCGGCAGCACGACGTTGTGCGCGGACCCCGCCGCGAGATGCCGGCCGAGCCGTCGCGTTTGCTGCGGGTGCGAGCCGCCGGCGTCCGTGATCCAGCCCATCGCGCCGGTCGCGAAGGTGAAGGCGGTGCAATCCCGGTGATCCAGCGGATCGTGCTGGGCGGCGAAATCGCTCGTGAACGAGGCCCAGCCCTCGCGGCCGGTGCGGCGCAGGGCGAGCGCGCCTCGCGCTCCGTCCGCGGTCCCGTCGGCCGCGGCGCCGACGTGACCCGCGGCATCCGCGATCCAGCAGGTCTCCTGGCTGGCGGCCAGACGCGCGATCCATGCGCGGCCGTCGACATGCGCCGGCGCGGCGCAGAAGAGCGGCAGGGTGCCGTCAGGCTCCAACAGCCGCGCGAGGCCTCGCCACGCCGGGACGAGGTGGGATTCGAGATGCTCGGCGAGCGTCCCCGTGGGCTGGCCCGGGCTCCGCAGGACGGGAAGGAGCGCGAGCCCGAGCGCAACAAGTTCGAGCCGCCCGTGATAGGAGCCGCTCGCGAGGGCGCCGTGGAGACCGAGCTGCTCATCGAAGCTGCGCCTCAGGCCGGATATCGCGAGGGAGGTCCAGTGCGCCGCCATGGGAAAGGTCGACAGCGCCCGACCGATCCCGAGGAGCGAGGCGGCGGCTTGAATCTCGAGGAGGGTTCCCGTCAGCGTGTTCTGGCCGAGGATCTCGGCGAGGGCGAGGCCATGCTGGACCACCTCGCAGCCGAGGGCGTCGAGGGTCGGCGCATCCTCCTCGGCGGCGTCCCTCAGGGCGGCCGACAGGACGCCGAGCAGGGTTTCGGCGCGTCGCGCGAGGCAGGTGGGATGCAGGCTCAGCGGGTCTGCCGGCTGTCCCCAGGAATTGGCCCGTGACCAGGAGAGGCAGAGCGCGACCGCGCGTCCCCGTGCCGACCGATCTCCCTCGCCCACCGCGCCGCGGAGCCAGGACAAGGACTGGAAGGCGAGGCGCCATGCCGGGGCGGAGAACGGATCGGCGCGCCAGTCCGGGCTCTCGGGAAGCGGCCAGGCCGGCCAGCGATCGAGCCGGAGCCCCTCCGCCGTCCAGCGCGCGGCCTCGCTGCCGCTCCTGGCGACGGCACAGGCCTGCAGGGGAGCATGCGGCTCCGCGAGCCCGGCCGGCGCGAGGTCGAGTCGGAGGTCCGCACCGGGTGAAGCCGCGTCGCGACCGAGACGCGCCAGCAGGCCCGCCACGACGGACCCGGCGGACCCGCCGGCCTCCTCCGCAAGCGCTTCGAGGCGCAGGTCGCCACCGAGCAGAACCTCTGGCGCCGAGATCAGGGCGACGGTCGAGGGCTCGCTCCAGGCGGCGAATCCGGCATCCAGGGTGACGGCCCCCGGGGGAGGCGCGATCTCCACGGCGAAGCGATAGGCGTCCCGGTGGATGGGGATGTTGACGAAGGCCGGCAACGACGCGGTGGCCATGATCCCGGGATAGGGCGGCGCGATGAGGGCGCCGGCCGCGTCGCGGAAGACGACGTGCACCACGCCGCCATCGGCGGTGCCCGACCGGACGAGCTGCCCCCTCAGCGTGATCGGTCGGGACGGCACGAGCCCGTATCGGAACCACACGGGGTCTTTGCCGAGGGCGGTGGGTCGGTACGGCGGCGCGGTCGCCCTTCCCGCTTCGCCATCCCCGGCATCGGACGACGGTGGCCCGCCAAGCGCTTCCCTGAGAACGGGGACGCCGACGTGAAAGGTGCGGGTGTTCCGCCAACTCCGGATCGAGACGACGACCCGGGATGCGGGTGCGGGAAGGTAGAAACACAGCCTCAGGTCCCGGAATGCACGACCGGCGCTCCCGGACGGTCCGGCCAGCCACGCGCCATGCGCATCGATGGTGGTTCGCCCGAGCCCGGGAACGCGCGGGACATCGATGCTGGAGCCGTCCTCGGTACGAAACTCAATCCCGAGGGCTGCGAAGTCCGCGACGTCGACCGCCTCTTCGTCGGGATCGGCGCGCAGCGCGGCGCTCAGTTCGAGCCAGTGACCCGGCGGCAGCCCATCGAACGCAATCTGGAGGCGCGACCAGCGGTTCCTGGTCCCGACCGGATACTCCACCGACGGAGAATCGGGGTTCCCGCTCTGCTTGACGGAGCTCGGGGTGAACACGGGATGTCCCTTTCGTACGACGCGTGGCTGCCTCCGAACCGGTCAAAGGACATCGATCGGAGGCGAGCGACCTGGGTCTTGCGGAAGCGTCCGCGATCGAGGCCCGAGCCGCCCGGCAGCCGATGCTTCTCCGGCGTTTGGCGAAGGCATCACGCAACGGAGTGCTGCAGGTTCGGCCTTCAGGCGCGGAGCGCGGCCGCGAAATCGACGAACGCGTCCACGCTCGGGGCCTGCGACGGGTCCTGCCGCAGGGCGGCGTAGATCTTGGGGACCACGACCGTCGCCTGATCGAGCTCGGGGTCGGAACCGGCCTGGTAGCCGCCCATCAGGCGCAGGTCCCGCGTATCCTCGTAGCGCGCGATCAGGTTCTTCAGTGCGCGGACGAGATCTTTCTGCTCCGAGGTCCAGACCAGATCGGCGAGACGGGAGATCGATCCGAGGAGGTTGATCGCGGGATAGCGGCCCTGGTCCGCGATCGACCGGTCGAGGACGACGTGGCCGTCGAGGGTGCCGCGGATGCTGTCGGCCACGGGATCGTTGTGATCGTCCCCATCGACCAGCACCGAGAAGATGCCCGAGATCGTCCCGGCGCCCTCCAGGCCGGGTCCGGCCCGCTCAAGGAGCCGCGGGAGGTCGCCGAACACGCTCGGCGGGTAGCCGCGCGCCACCGGCGGCTCACCGGCCGCCAGGGCCACATCACGCGCGGCATGAGCGAAGCGGGTCACGGAATCCACGATCAGCAGGACCGATTGGCCGCGATCCCGAAAGTACTCGGCGACCGACATGGCCATCTTCGGCGCTTGGCGGCGCATCATCGGGCTCTCGTCGCCTGTCGCGACGACGACGACCGCTCGCGACCGGCTCGCCTCGATCGGACCTTCGAGGAACTCGCGCACCTCGCGCCCGCGCTCGCCGACGAGCGCCACGACGACGGTGTCGAAGCCCTCGCACCGGGCGAGCATCGCGAGCAGGGTCGACTTGCCGACGCCGGACCCGGCGAAGATGCCGATGCGCTGCGCGGCGCACAGCGGGGTGAAGAGGTCGATGGCGCGCACCCCCGTCCTCAGGGGAGCCTGCACGCGCGCCCGCCGCATCGCCGGCGGAGGAGCGGCGTCGAGCGGCATCTCCCTCGCCCCCGCCGCGAGATCGCCCCGGCCGTCGACCGGCTGTCCGAGGGCGTTGACGACGCGACCCTTCCAGCCCTCGTCGGGGCGAGGACCGCCGGCGCTCACGCGGTAGGCCACCGCGCCGAGGCCGGCCTTGATCTTCGTGTCGAAGGGCTTGAGCGTCACGCCGTCGTCGTCGATGCGGATCACCTCGCCCTGCTGGAGCGGGTCGTCGTCCCGCAACTGCATGCGGTCTCCGAGCTTCAGCAGGGGGGAGCGGATGCCGATCCGGCAATGGGCGGCGCCGACCTCCCGCACGAGCCCGCCGAGCCGGACGAGGGAGTGAGGCTGCCGCTCGCCAAGGACCTTGGCCAGCCTGTCGAGGGCGCTCACGACGCCGGCCCGAGGCTTCGGATCGCGCTCTGGAGCGAGGATTCGGTCTCGGCGACCGCCGTAGCGGCGCTCTCGAACGTCCGGGTGATCGCGATCAGGCGCGCCATCTCCATCACCGGGTTGACGTTGGCCCCCTCCTGGAACCCCTGCTGGACGCGAACCGATTTCTCCCCCACTTGGTTGAAGTCGAGGATCGGCCGACCCGGTGCGCTGGACGCGACCGCGGCGCCCGCCACCCGTGTGAGCCGGGCGCCGGGATCGAGCCGGAACACGCCGAGGGCGCCCATCTGGTTCCGACCCTGCGTGATGATCCCGTCGCGACCGATCGAGATCGCGCCCCCTTCCGGATCGAGGGCGAGCGGCGAGCCGCCGGGGTCCAGCATCGCACGCCCCTGGAGGTCCTGGAGGTCGCCGTTGGCGGTGATCTGCATCCGCCCGTCGCGGGTGTAGACCGGTCCCGAGGCTCCCCGTACCGACAGCCAGCCATCGCCCTGGACGGCCACGTCGAGGGGCGCGTCGGTCTTGATGAGCGGACCCGTCTTGCGCGAGACGAAGGACGAGCCCGGCGTCGAGAAGGCGACCTCGCGCCCGCCCGCGCGGGACAGGATCGATTCGAACTTCACCTCCTCCGCGCGGTAGCCGCTCGTGGCGAGGTTCGCGACGTTGCTCGCCACGGTGTTCAGGCGCTGCTCGAGGGCGACTTGCGCGGACAGGGTGACGTAGAGGGCGGACTGCATCTCAACGGGCTCCGAGACGGATGCTCTGCAACTTCAGGAGAAGATCTGTGTCCATGTCCTGGGTCGACGCGCTGAAGAGCCTCAGCGTCGGCGACGGGACCGTGTCGTTCTGCACGTCCCACAGGGCCGTGAAGCGGCGGATGAACGTCTCGAGCGCGGCGGGATCCTGGAGGCTCGCCACGTCGAGCTTGCGATTGATGAGGGCGGCCTGGGCGTCGATGTCGGCGCTGGCCGTCTCCGCCGGCAGGCCGAGGGCGGTGCGGACGACCTGCCCGAGCGCCTTGTCGGCGAGAATGTCGAGGGCGCTCCGGATCTCCGGCGCCTTCCGTTTGAAGTACAGCGCCAGCCGCACGCCGTCGTCCGCGACGCCGGCATCGGATTCGAGGGACTGGCGGACGTAGGCGTCGACCGTCGCCGTCCGCACGGCCGGTCGCGTCGTGGTGTCCGCGCCGTACGTCTTGAAGTCGAAGGTCTGGACGAAGGTCTTGTAGCGCTCGTCCGAAAGCCGGTTGGCGAAGCTGGCCTTGTCGTCCACGCCTTCCTTCAAGGCTTTCCGCATGAAAGCCTTGGCGTAGTCCATCTCTTCCAGGCCGTAGGCCTTCATCGCGAACTTGAAAAGCCGAGCGTCGGCAAGAAAGTCGTCGATCGATTTCACCTCGACGATATGGCTTTGATAGTAATCGACCTCCCGTTTGACCGAGGTCTCGGACGCCTTGCGCTCGAGTGCCTTCGGCAGGTTGGCGGCGATGAGCCGATAGTCGGTGAAGGTCGACGACATCCGAAGGCACCCCGGTGACCGAAGCCCTTGTTAGAACGTGTGGCTTGCCCGAACCTTGCCCACGCCTCGCCCGAGCGGCGAAGGCCGGCGCGGGGCACCCCAGCCCTGCGCAAGCCAGGGCGGCTAGACCCGTCCGGCGGCAGCGATCGCCGCGGACAAGGACACGATCCGTGGGCGTGGTCATCGGCTTCATCATCGCGACCGGCTGCGTCCTCGGCAGCTTCTACGGCATGGGCGGGCACCTCGCCGCCATCTGGCAACCCTACGAATTCCTCATCATCGGCGGCGTGGCGCTCGGTGCGTTCCTCGTCGCCAATCCCATGAAGGTGGTGATCGACACCGGCCACGGCATCCTCCAAGCGATCGTCGGCAAGGTGCCCGGGCAGGCCGATCATCTCGCCCTGCTCGGCCTCCTCTACGCCCTGATCAGGGAGCTGCGCGCCAAGCCGCGCAACGAGGTCGAGGGACATTTCGAGCAACCGGATCAGTCCGAGATCTTCGCGGCGTTCCCGTCCGTGCTGCGGGACCGGGAGCTGACGACGTTCATCTGCGACTACGCGCGCCTCATCCTCATCGGGAACGCGCGTCCCCACGAGATCGAGGGGCTCATGGACGAGGAGATCGCGACCTATCGACGGGACAAGCTGAAGGTCTACACGGCACTCATGTCCGTCGCCGACAGCCTCCCCGCCCTCGGCATCGTCGCGGCGGTCCTCGGCATCGTGAAGGCGATGGGCGCCCTCGATCAGTCTCCGGCCCTGCTCGGAAGCCTGATCGGCGCGGCGCTCATCGGAACCTTCTCCGGCATCTTCGTGTCCTACGGCGTCGTCGGCCCGGTGGCGCACAAGGTGAAGTTCGACCGCGAGGCACGGGGCCGCGTCTACGTCATCGTCAAGCAGACCCTGCTCGCTTTCATGAACGGGGCCTTGCCGCAGATCGCCATCGAGTATGGCCGCAAGGCAATCTCGGCGGCCGACCGCCCGACGATCGATGAGCTCGAGAACGCCACCATTTCCAACGGTTCGCGCAACGACAACGCGCCGCGCGAGCGGGAGGCTGCGTAACCATGGACACGACCTCGCCCGGGCACGACATCCGCGACCGGCTCCTCGACGCGGCGGGACTGTCCCTCGACCGCCTGCCGATGCTGCACGTCATCTTCGACCGCATCGCGACGTTCAGCGCCGATCAGCTCCGGCATTTCGCCGCCTCGCCGATCTACTTCTCGCTGAGCGATGTCGCGAGCCAGCGCTTCGGGGACGTCCTCGAGCCCTACGAGGCGAACGCCATCGCCGGCATCTTTCACGCCCCCGAGTGGGATAGCCACGTCCTCGTCGGCTTTGACCGCGACTTCATCTTCACGATGATGGAGGTGCTGTTGGGCGCGGACGGATCGGAGCCTCCCTCGGACGAGGAGCGCAACTTCTCCAACATCGAGATGCGCGCGGCGCAGCTCGTGTTCGATCAGATCGGCAAGGCGATGCAGGCCTCCTTCGCCCTCGTCACCAGCACACCCTTCGAGCTGGAACGCATCGAGGCGCGCATGGACTTCGCCATCATCGGGCGGCGCAACAACCAAGCGGTCGTCGCCAAGTTCCTGTTGCAGGCGCTCAATCGCGGCGGGGAGATGTTCATCGTCATCCCGCAGACCGTCCTCAACCCCATGCGGCAGAGCCTGGCGCGCGTGCGGGTCGGCGAAGCGTCGACCCGGGATTCGCGCTGGACGAAGCAGATGATCGGCGAGGTGCAGAAGACCTCGGTCACCCTCCGGGCGATCTTGGAGGAGAAGTACCTGAGCCTCGGGGAGATCGCAGACCTCAAGGTCGGCGACGTCCTCGAGCTCCAGGCGACGCCGCGCAGCCGCGTCAAGCTGGAGGGCAACGAGCAGGGCCTTTTCTGGTGCGACATCGGCCAAGCGGACGGCTCCGTCGTCCTGCGCGTCGACAGCTTCATCGATCAGGAACAGGAGTTTATCGATGATGTTCTCGCTCATTGAGGGGGCACTGCTCGGCGCCCTGCTGATGACGACGGCATGCGTCGTCCCGATGTATCGGCGGTTGAAGCGGTTCGACCTGTATCACGCGCAATACCGGGACATGATCGAGACGAGTTCGCGGACGCTCGCGCAGGCGGGGGACGCCGTTCAGGGCTTCGCGACGGAGGGGCGTACCGTCCTCGCGCAGCTGTCCCAGGAAATGGAACTGGCCGAGGCGGCGCTCGCGCGCCTGCGGGCCGAGCGCCTCGCCATCCCCGTCGCCCAGGCGGACAGGGCCGACTAAGCGCGGCAAGCCGCCGAAGATCCGTTCCGACGCAGGAGACACCGATGATGGACCACACGACCTCCGACGCCGAGCCGACGGCGGGGCACAACGAGGCCCTCTTCGCCAAGATCGATCCCGGCGCCCGTCCGGATCAATCGCGGGAGGAGACGCTGGGGAGCGGCCGGAACCTCGACTCGATCCTGCGCGTCCCCGTGATGATCCAGGTGGTTCTCGGTGCGGCGACGATGCCGGTGGCCACGCTGATGAAGCTCGGACGCGGAGCGATCGTTCCGCTGGATCATCGCGTCGGCGAGCCCGTCGACGTCGTCGTCAACGGCCGCGTCATCGCCCGGGGCGAGGTCGTCGTGGTGGAGGACGACAATTCCCGTTTCGGCGTCTCCCTGACGGAGATCGTGGGTCCCCTCGCGACCGAAGCCAACGGCTGACCGGGAGCGCTGAGATGGCCATCAACGCCGCGGTCGGCGCGCCCCCGAGGCCCATGAAGGCCGTCGAGGAGGTCGCGGCCATCCTGATCTCGATGAGCAAGGCTTCGGCAAGCCGCTTGCTCAAGTATTTCGATGCGGCCGAGATCAGGCTGATCACGCGAGCTGCGGCGCAGCTCGGCCCCGTGTCCCGCGACCAGCTCGAAGCGCTCATGGAGCGCTTCACGGACGCGCTCTCGAACGGCGCCACCTTGGTCGGCACCGCCCACGAGGTCCAGAAGCTGCTGGAGGGCATCCTTCCGGCCGAGCAGATCGCCGACATCATGACCGATGTCTTGAGCCACACCAACCTGTCGATCTGGGACCGGCTCTCCAACGGCTCGGAGATCGCCCTGGCGAGCTACCTGATGCGCGAGCATCCGCAGACGGCCGCCCTCATCCTCTCAAAGGTCAAGCCGTCCTGTGCCGCGAAGGTGATGGCGCAGCTGCCGGCGGACTTCAGCAACTCGATCATGCGCCGCATGCTGACGTTCAAGCCGATCGTCGACGACACGATGCGGATCATCGAGAAGACGATCCACGAGGACTTCATGATCAACGTCTCGCGCAACGCAGGCGCAGACACGCATGCGCGCATGGCGGACATCATCAACAAGATGGAGCGCAATCGCATGGAGGAGGTACTCGAGAACCTGTCGAAATCGCGCCCGAAGTCGGCCGAGATCCTAAAGGGATTGCTGTTCACGTTCGACGACATCGTCCATCTCACGCCCCGCGCGCGAACGACCCTGTTCGATCAGGTCACGAACGAGCGGCTGATCCTGGCGCTCAAGGGGACCGACAAGGCGCTGCGCAACGTCGTCCTCGGGGCGCTCGCGTCCCGCGTCCGCCGCCTCGTCGAGCACGAGCTCGACGGTGGTGAGCCCGCCTCTCAGAAGGATGTGCTGGACGCCCGCCGCGCGATCACCGACCAGGCCCTCGAGATGGCGGCGCGCGGCGAGATCGAGCTCAACCCGACCGAGGGCGACAGCACCTACATAAGCTGAGACGGACGGCGCCATGTCGGACGATCCGGAAAGCAAGACGGAGGCGGCGAGCGAGAAGAAGATCCACGACGCGATCGAGAAAGGGAACGTCCCGTTCTCGCGGGAAGTCCCGATCTTCGCCTCGATCCTCGGCCTGCTCGTCGTCCTGGTCTTCTCCGCCCGCGAGCAGGCCCACGGGCTCGTCGCCCACCTGGTCCTCCTCATCGAGCAGCCGCGCAGCTTCTCCCTGGACACCGGCGAGGACGCGACCCGGCTCTTGCACGCCTTGGCCCTGGAAATGGGCCGGGCGCTCCTCCCGGCGCTTCTGGTCCTGCTGACGGGGGGGCTCGCCGCCTCGGTCTTTCAGACCATGCCGCGCCCGGTCGGCAGCCGCATCCAGCCGAAATGGTCGCGCATCTCGCCGGCGGCGGGGTGGAAGCGGATCTTCGGCCTGCAAGGCTGCATCGAGTTCGCGAAGTCCGTCTTCAAGTTCGCCATGATCGGCGCGATGTCGGCGCTCGTCCTGCGTTCGGACCACCGGAGGATTGTGGCTGCCATGTATGTCGATCCGCTCCGGCTCCCGGATCTCCTGCTGACGATGTCGGTCCGGTTGGTCGCCGCGGTCAGCGCGGCGACGATCATGCTCGTGGCGGGCGACCTGCTCTGGAGCCGCATCCGGTGGCGGCGGGACCTCCGGATGTCGCGGCAGGACGTCAAGGACGAGTTCAAGCAGGCCGAGGGAGACCCGCTGGTCAAGGGTCGGCTACGCTCCCTCTCGCAGGATCGTGCGCGTCGACGGATGCTGGCGGCCGTGCCGCGCGCGACGATGATCCTGGCCAACCCGACGCACTACGCCATCGCCCTGCGATACGACCGGAGCGAGAACGACGCGCCCATCGTGCTCGCCAAAGGACAGGACCTGATCGCCCTGCGCATCCGCGACATCGCGCGAAAGCACGGGATCACCGTGATCGAAGACAAGCCGCTCGCGCGGGCGATGTACCAGAGCGTCGCGATCGACCAAGCGATCCCACCGGAATTCTATCGCGCGGTCGCCAATCTCCTCGTCTACGTCTTCACGAAGCGATCTTGACCTTCGAGGGTCGCGCCGGATCCGGCCTGAGGGCGACAGGCTCTGTCGCCGGCCCCGTGCAGGTCCGACGAAACGATGAGGCTCCCGCGACCGGACTTGGCGCGCGATCCGGGATTCCCCGGCGTCCCGACGCGTCGGAGGTCCCGGCTTCGATCCCGCGTGCCGGACGGCCGTTTGCGGAACGCCTCTTCCCATTCGGTTCCCGGCGGAACGACGGTGCCAGCCTCGCGCAAGATTGCAGTCCTACCTTCGACCGCAGGCGCCAGCACGTGTCTCGACACGAGCCGGCGCTCGACAATTGAGACGGAGATCGAACCGAAATCTCCGTTTCGGCCGTCATTCGTCGTGCGCAGGAGTCGCCCGTGATTCCCATCTTCTTGTTCAACTTGGCCTCGCAGCAGCTTCGGCATCTCGCAGAACGCCAGGCCGTGATCTCCGGGAACATCGCGAATGCCAACACGCCCGGCTATCGCGCGCAGGACGTGACGCCGTTCCGGGAGATCCTGGACAGGACGAGCCTCCCGCTCTCCGCGACGAACGGCGCCCATCTCGACGGCGGCCTTCGCGCCGAGCGGGTCTTCAAGGGGAAGGCCGCGGCCGCAGGCGAGACGGTCCATTCCGGCAACTCGGTCGGCATCGAGGAGCAGATGATGAAGGCCGGCGAGATCGCCCGAGACCAGAACCTGAACACCGGCGTCGTGAAGGCCTTCCACCGGATGTTGATGGCGAGCACGAGGTCCGGCCAGTGATCGACGCCCTCCTCGCCTCGTCGCGGATCGCGGCCTCCGGCCTGAACGCCCAATCCCTCCGGATGCGGGTGGTGTCAGAGAACATCGCCAATGCCCAGTCCACCGGCGCCACGGCCGGGTCCGACCCCTTCACCCGCAAGACGATCACGTTCGGGACCGCCTACGACCGCGCGGTCGGCGCGCCCTCCGTGTCGGTGAAGGCGATCGGGGTCGATCGGGCGCCGTATCCGACCGAGTACGACCCCGGCAATCCGGCGGCCGATCGCGACGGGAGGGTCAAGCTCCCGAACGTGAACATGCTGATCGAGATGGCCGACATGCGCGAGGCCAACCGTTCCTACGAAGCCAATCTCCAGATGATCAAGCAGTCGCGATCGATGGTCGCGGGCCTCGTCGACCTGTTGAGGGCATGATGATCCAGTCGACCGCCACAGTCTCCGGCCTTTCCGACCGCACCTCCGTCTTCGGCGTCTCGTCGATCGGGCTTGCGGCGCCCACCGCACGGCCCACGCCCTCCGCCATGCCCTCGCTCAGCTTCGGCGAGCTCATGGCGCAGGTCGCGACCAACGCGAAGGAGACGATCCAAGCCGGCGAGGCCAGCGCGATCGCGGGGCTTCAGGGCAAGGCCTCGACGCAATCCGTGGTCGAGGCCGTGATGTCGGCGGAGCAGACCCTCCAGACCGCCATCGCCGTCCGGGACAAGGTCGTGGCCGCCTACCAGGAGATCGTCCGCATGGCGATCTGACGCCGGGCCGGCTGATCCGGCCGCGTCCCGACCCATCCAGAATGCTTCCGTCCGAGGAACGACATCATGAGAGCGCTCGCCATCGCGGCCACGGGCATGAACGCCCAGCAGCTGAACGTCGAAGTCATCGCCAACAACATCTCGAACGTGAACACGACGGCCTTCAAGGGCGCCCGTGCCGAATTCACGGACCTCATCTACCAAGCCGAGCGGCAGGCCGGCGTTCCCGTCCAGGCCGGGGAGGCGGCGATCCCCGAAGGCGCGATGCTCGGCCTCGGCGTGCGCACGGCGGCCATCCGCAACCTGCATCGGCAGGGGCCTCTCGCCAACACGACGAATCCGCTCGACCTCGCGATCAACGGCCGCGGCTGGTTCCAGGTCGCGATGCCGAACGGCGAGGCCAACTACACCCGGGCCGGAACGTTCAACAAGAACGCCGACGGCAGGCTCGTCACGGCGGAGGGCTACGGCGTCGAGCCCGCCATCCTCATTCCCCAGAACGCGGTCGACGTCACGATCAACCAGTCCGGGCAGGTCATGATCAAGATCGAGGGGCAGCCCCTGCCGCAGACCGTCGGCCAGCTGACCCTCGCGAACTTCGCCAACGATGCCGGCCTGGAGCCCCTCGGAAACGGCCTCTACCGCGAGACGCCCGCCTCCGGCGTGCCCGTCGCCGGACCGGCCGGCGAGCCGGGGTTCGGTAAGATCCAGCAGGGCTACGTCGAGAATTCGAACGTCGATCCCGTGAGGGAGATCACCAACCTGATCTCGGCCCAGCGCGCCTTCGAGATGAACTCGAAGGTGATCCAGGCCGCGGACGAGATGGCCGGCACGATCTCGAAGGGCATCCGGTGACGGCCGTGCCGCATCAGGCTCTCTCCGGCTCGGATCCGACCCGCGCAGACCGCAGGCCAGGCACCCGCATTGCCATCGGCGTCCTCGGCGTCCTCGCCGCGACCCTCGGGCCATGGGCGGCGGCACGGGCCGAGGACCGCGCGTTCCCCGTCCCGACGACGACGATCTACGCGGGCGACCTCATCAAGCCCGCGATGTTGCGCGAGCAGCACTATCCCGACACCTACCGCCCGCGCCTCCCCGTGATTGCGACGACGGCCGAGGCGGTCGGCCGGGTCGCACGGCGGACCCTTCTTCCCGGCGAGACGATCCCTGAGAACGCCCTCGACGAGGCCAGGCTCGTGACGCGCGGCGGGCCGACGCAGATCGTCTTCGAGGAGGACGGGCTGAAGATCTCGACCCTGGGCGTGGCCCTGGCGCATGGCGGATTCAACGCGACGGTTCGCGTGCGGAACGTCGCCACGGGCCGCGTCGTCCTCGGCATCGTCCAGGCGGACGGCAGCGTCCGAACGGGGACGCCGTGATGCAGGCGCTCTTCGCACTCCTCGTCGTCTGTATCGGCCTCGGGAGCCTCCCGGCAGCCGCTCGGACGCGCATCAAGGACATCGCCACCCTCCAGGGCGTCCGCGACAACCAGATCGTGGGCTACGGCCTCGTCACCGGTCTTCAGGGCAGTGGCGACACCCTTCGCAACGCGCAGTTCACGGAGCAGTCGATCCAGTCGATGCTGGATCGACTCGGGGTGAACGTCCGCGACCAGCGGTTGCGCACGCGCAACGTCGCGGCGGTGATGGTCACGGCGAACCTACCCGCCTACGTCGGACCGGGCTCGCGAATCGACGTGACCGTCAACTCGCTGGGCGATGCGACCTCGCTGCGGGGCGGCACGCTGCTGCTCACGCCGCTGCGCGGCGGCGACGGGCAGGTCTACGCCGTCGCCCAGGGCGGCCTCGCCGTATCGGGCTTCAACGCGACGGGGCAGGCCGAGTCCCTGACCTCCGGCGTCGCGACAGCAGGACGGATCCCCGGCGGCGCCCTGGTGGAGCGCGAGGTTCCCGGAGACTTCAGCGACATTCCGGCGATGGTCCTGGAGCTGCAGAACCCGGATTACCGCACCGCGGTCCTGATCACGGACGCCATCAACGGCTACGCGGTGGGACGCTACGGCCGGACCGCCGCCCGTGCCCGTGACTATCGCTCGGTCGTCCTGCACCGGCCTGGTCGCGTCGATCCGACTCGGTTCATGGCCGAAATCGGCGAGCTCCTCGTGCAGCCCGACGTGCCCGCGCGGGTGGTCGTAGACCAGCGGACGGGCACCGTCGTCATCGGGCGCAACGTGCAGATCTCAACCGTCGCCGTGACGCATGGCGATCTCACGGTGCGGGTCACCGAGACGCCCGTGGTCGCCCAGCCCGCCCCGTTCTCCAACGGTCAGACCGCCGTGGTGCCGCGAACCGACATCAACGCGCAGGAGCGCTTGGCCCGCCTCGCCGTCGTCTCGGGGCCGGACCTCCAGACCCTGGTGCGCGGTCTCAACCAGGTCGGCATGAAGCCCACGGACATGATCGCGATCCTCCAGGCCGTGAAGACGGCCGGCGCCCTCCAGGCAGACCTGGTGACCCAATGAGCCTCGCCCTCGTCCACCGGCGCGCGCCCGCCTGCCGCCTCGGCCTCCTCCTCGCCGCGCTGCTCCTGCCCGGCGCGGCCCCCGGCGCGCAGGAGGCCGCCGGCACGCCGGAGGAGGCCCGCGCGCCGGGCTACTGCAGCAACATTGCCTCCGCGGCCGCCGATGCCCGCTTCCGCTGGCAGAAGGAGACGCTGACCACCCTGGAGAAGGAGATCGACGCCCGGATCGCCAGGCTCGAGGCCAAGCGCGCCGAGTACGAGGACTGGTTGCGTCGACGGCAGGACTTTCTCGCCAAGGCGGGCGAGAGCATCGTCGCCATCTATGCCCGTATGAAGCCGGAGGCGGCCTCGCAGCAGCTCGCGAGCATGGCGCTGGAGCCTGCCGCCGCCATCCTGGCGCGCCTCGACGCACGGGTGGCGAGCGCGATCCTCAACGAGATGGAACCGGCCCGCGCGGCACAGCTCGCCGCCGTCATGACCGACACGCCTAAGATCGACCCTTCCAAGATCGATACGTCCAAGACATCCCGTCCGGCCGCCGCGGACGGTGCGCGTCCCACCCCCAAAAGCAGCGAGAAGTCCGGATGAAGCCCCTGGCAGCCATCGCGGCGCTCCTGGCCCTCGGGGGCTGCGCGGGCAGGGTCGAGGAATTCGGCCGACCTCCGTTTCTCAGCCCCGTCGGCGTCGGCATCGACCCGACCGCTGCGGCGGTCCCGCCTCTCTTCCTGCCGGTGCGGCCGCGCACCTACCTTTCGACCTGGAGTCGGGAGGGCGCCAACCTGTTCCAGGACCCCCGCGCCAAGACGATCGGCGATATCCTGACCGTAAGCATCGAGATGAACGACAAGGCGCAGTTCGACAACGCCACGGATCGTTCCCGCGAAGCGAGCGTGAAAGCCGGGCTCGACGCCGAGTTCGACCTCTTCGGACTCAGTCCTCAGACCCGCAACCACTACGAGGTGACCAGCGGCTCATCCACGAAGGGACAGGGATCGATCGACCGCAAGGAACAGCTGAGACTCTCCATCGCAGCGGTCGTCACGAACGTCTTCCCCAACGGGAACCTGCTGATCAGCGGTTCGCAGGAGGTTCGCGTGAACTACGAGATGCGGGTGCTCAACATCGCGGGCATCGTCAGGCCGCGCGACATCTCGCGCCGCAACACCATCGAGTACGACAAGATCGCCGAGGCGCGCGTTTCCTACGGGGGGCGTGGGCGCCTCATGGACGTGCAGCAGCCCGCTGCGGTCCAGCAGGTCTACGACGCGGTGACGCCGTTCTGAGATGGCCGACCGCTCGCACGTCACCAACGCGTCGAAGGACGCTCCCCCGAGGTCCAGAGGAAGCTGGCTCGCCCTTCTCGGCTTCCTGACGCTGCTCGCCGGCGCTGTGGGCGGCGTTTTCGGCACCTACCTCGTCTCGAAGGTGGAGAAGGCCATCGGCGAGAAGAGCAGGCTGGAGGAGGCGCCGGCCGTCCGGACCGTCGCCTACGACACGAACGTGCGCTTGACGAGGCTCGGCACGATCGTGACCAATCTCGCGGGACCCGGCGACGCCTGGGTGCGCCTCGAGGCGTCCGTCGTCCTGCACAAGGACGCGCTGCCGAACGCCGAGGTCGCCGTTGCCGAGGCCCGGCAGGACCTCGTTGCTTACCTGCGCACCGTGTCAGCGTCGCAGATCGAGGGACCGAGCGGCCTCCAGCACCTGCGCGAGGACCTCGCTGACCGCGTCGCGCTCAGGACCGAAGGCAAGGTCCGCGAATTCTTCATCGAGACGCTGGTCGTCCAGTAGCGGCCCTCTGCGCGAAAGCTCCGACCCACGAACAACGCCGCGGCCTCGTGCGCGGGCCCGCGGCGCGACGCGCGAGCCCGCCGCCCGCTGCCGGAACGCTCCCCGACGCCCCGAACCTCCAGGAACAGCATCGTCATGAAACGCCGGCTGCTTCTCATCGCACCCCTGCTCGTCGCCACGACCGCCGCAGCCGGTGCACAGGCCCTCAACCTCGAGCAGTTGCTGCCGTCCGGGAACGGGTCGGTCAGCGGCCGGATGATCCAGCTCGTCGCCCTGCTCACCGTGCTGTCCGTCGCCCCGGGACTTCTGGTGATGACGACGAGCTTCACCCGCTTCGTGGTCGCCTTGTCGTTCCTGCGCTCCGGGCTCGGGCTTCAGAGCACGCCGGCGAATCTCATCCTGCTCAGCCTGTCGCTGTTCATGACGTTCTACGTGATGGGGCCGACCTTCGAGCAGGCTTGGCAGAACGGCGTTCGCCCGCTGACCGAGAACAGGATCTCAGAGGAGGAGGCGTTCGCCAAGATCACCGATCCCTTCCGGGCCTTCATGACCGCCCATGTCCGGCCGAAGGACCTCCAGACCTTCGCCGATCTCGCCGCCCTCAACCTGCCCAAAGCTCTGGAAGGCAACAGGTCCGCGGAGGGGAGCAAGGTCGATCTGCGGGTGCTGGTTCCCGCCTTCATGATCTCGGAGCTGCGTCGCGGCTTCGAGATCGGATTCCTGATCGCGCTGCCGTTCCTCGTCATCGACATGGTGGTCGCCGTCCTGGTCATGTCGATGGGCATGATGATGATGCCGCCGACCGTCATCTCGCTCCCCTTCAAGGTGCTCTTCTTCATCCTGATGGACGGCTGGAACATGCTCGCGAGCGGGCTCGTCCGCTCCTACCTGTAGGAACGCGGGAACCGTACGGCCCTTAGCCTCGCGGCGGACGGGTCGATCGGGCGCTTCGCCCGCATCCGCCATTTCCGCCCGGGGCGGCTGTCCGGCCCGGCGGCGAGATCGACCTGCCGTTGGCGGCCCGGTGCGGAAAGCGCCGCGAGACCCGCGCGGAACCGGCGTCGCGGATCGCTCCCCGCGACGGGACACGCCGCGTCA
>CAZZZJ010000003.1:0-35878 GCA_964658355.1 Beijerinckiaceae bacterium | reverse complement strand
GCCGAGATCGATGCCGAACGCGCCGTGCTCGGCGAGACCCTCATCCGGCTGGAGGCGGAATGGGCGTCCGAACGCGCGCTGGTCGACGAGATCCGCAGCCTGCGCGCCGGCTTGTCCAAGCCGGCGGACGGCGAGGCGGAAACGGATGCGCCGGACCCCGAGGCGGCCCGCGCCACCCTGAAGGAGCGCTCGGCAACTCTCGACGCGATCGATCCCGAGGGGCGTATGATCTACGCCCACGTAGACGAGCAGGCGGTCGCCTCGGTGGTCTCCGACTGGACCGGCATCCCGGTCGGCCGGATGGTGCGCGACGAGATCGAGACGGTCCTGCGCCTGCCGGAGACCCTGAACAAGCGGGTCGTCGGCCAGTCGCACGGGCTCGCGATGATCGCCAAGCGCATCGAGACCAACCGGGCCAAGCTCGAGAACCCGAACAAGCCGATCGGCGTGTTCATGCTCTGCGGCCCCTCCGGCGTCGGCAAGACCGAGACGGCGCTGGCGCTGGCCGAAGCCCTCTACGGGGGCGAGCAGAACATGATCACCATCAACATGAGCGAGTTCCAGGAGGCGCACACCGTCTCGACCCTGAAGGGCGCGCCCCCCGGCTACGTCGGCTACGGCGAGGGCGGACGGCTCACGGAAGCGGTGCGGCGCCGGCCCTACAGCGTCATCCTGCTGGACGAGGTCGAGAAGGCGCACGGAGACGTGCACGAGATCTTCTTCCAGGTGTTCGACAAGGGCGTGATGGAGGACGGCACCGGCCGCCGGATCGACTTCAAGAACACCCTGATCATCCTGACCTCGAACGTCGGCACCGACGTGATCATGCAGCTCTCGCAGGATCCGTCCTACGCCAGCGATCCGGAGGCGCTGGCCGTGGCGCTCCGCCCGCAGCTGCTCAAGGTGTTCCCGGCGGCACTCCTGGGGCGCATCGTGACGATCCCCTACTTCCCGCTCTCGCCGGACATGCTCGGCGGAATCGTCCGCCTCCAGCTCGACCGCATCGGCCGCCGCATCCGCGACAACCACGACGCAGCGTTCTCCTACGACGACGCGGTGGTGGAGCACATCGTGTCGCTGTGCAACGACCCGGATTCGGGCGGGCGGATGATTGATAACGTTATAACCAACACGTTACTTCCACAAATTTCTAGAGAAATACTCCATAAATCTCTTTCTAAAAAGCAAATATCAAATATAATCACCTCATGTGAAAACGGTTCGTTCAATTTAAAGGTGATTTACGAATCATTGGAGGCAAGTCATAATCATGAGAACGAATAACTATTTTATATAGTGAAAGTATAAATGTAAATCGACAAAATCCCTCCGCTGAATGAAGAAAAAGGGAAGCCTCTATGTCGAGCATGATTTCTGCCGGTGTTGGAGAGAGGCAGCCGAACGCTCAAGGCGACGTCAAAACGATCCAGTCGCTGCTCAATCGCAATTTGACTTGGATTGTACCGACGAAGTCCCTCGTGAGCGATGGCAGATGCGGGCCGGCGACGGTCGCAGCGATCAAGGCATTTCAGGGGAGGGTAATGCAATTGTCGGAGCCCGATGGAATCGTTCGGCCAAACGGACCAACGCTTCGTTGCCTGACCGGCCACGTCGCCTCTCTCGGCAAGGCCCCGGCCAAGGAGAAGCATGAATCGGGCGGCGGACTTACGGGCGCGGAGTATGTCGAAGCCGCTCGGCTTCTAAATTGCGAGCAGGCTGCAATCAAGGCCGTCGCACAGACCGAGACGCGGCGCAGCGCCTTCGACGAGAAAGGGCGTCCGACGATTCTTTTCGAGCGCCACATCTTTCACGCCCGCACGAAAGGAAAATTCGATCGCGAGCATCCCGAATTGTCGAATAAGTCTTCTGGTGGATATGGGCTGTTCTCAGCGCAGTACGGCCGACTTGAGAAGGCCATAGCGCTCGACAAGAAGGCTGCGCTCGAATCAGCATCTTGGGGAGCCTTTCAAATCATGGGGTTCAACCACAGCGCCGCCGGCTATCCAGCGTCGGTCGAGTCCTTCGTCGATGCGATGAAAAGTTCAGAGCGTAACCACCTATCCGCGTTTGTCGCTTTCGTAAAAGCTGATAAGGCTCTGCTGAAAGCCATACAGAAAAAAGACTGGCGCACTTTCGCCAGGAAGTACAACGGACCCAAATATGCAGACAATCAATATGATACAAATATGAAAACTAACTATGAACAGATAAAAAGAGACGAATCCAAGCTGTCAGGCACATTTTCCAATCAGACTTCGATCAAGTGATAGGTATGAAGAATTTTTCCCTTTGGCTTGGGTCTGCCTTCGTAGCCACAACAGCCCTCGCGGCGCCAGTTGGTGGTCTTGTAAAAATAGATGATCCGGTAGTAATTGAACGAGCCGTGAAGGCAATCGAAGACAATAAGCTTACAAACGTCGATGTGATACGCGATCAATCTTTCAAAATGACGTCTCGTGGCGCGATGGTTGCTAATATCGTTGCCGCCCGCGCCGTAACTACCGGATCCACGGCCAGGGATTTTATATGCGTTGCCGTCTTAGTAGATCTGATGGGTAAGACGCAGCTAGTCAGGACAATCGGGGCTGGAAATTGGGAAGCGGAATCCTGCACGGGAGTGGAGGCCATCGGTGCTATAGGCGAGATACAGGATTTTGGTGGCAAACTGGCGGTTCTTTACAATGCCAGATCCCCGAACAGTGCCGTTATCGAACCAATTGTTCTTGTAGTGCGCGATGGCGTTCTGGGCATCGAATTAAACGATTCGAGCAAACTTTCGCTTGCTGGTGTAAAAAAGCTTTCTAAAATCAAGGACGTAATTCGTAAATGATCTAAATCATTTTTGATTGTACAATATGTACAACTATTAAGAATGCAACTCTTTATTCAAAATTCGGAAAAACCAATGAGCAGCCACTTCGAACAAGTCGACGAGCCGCCCGCCGACGCGATGGCATTGATCCTCGCGAGGGACGGCGACAAGCAGTCCGGCATGGTGCTGTGCCCCGGGACGGCGACCGGGGGCCGGCTCCCCAAAGGCTTCCGCGGCGCCGAACTGCCCCTGAAGGACGCCTTCCGCGCGGCCATCAAGTTCGCCAACGACTTCAAGGTGCCGATGGTGGTGCTCGACCCCGACGGTCTGTGGCAGGCGGAGTGGGGCACGCTCTACCGCGAGGAGGACGAGGAGGCAGTGCCTACCGCCCCTGAGGCGTCCGCCTAACCCCCGATCAGCACCGTTGGCAGACCCGTCACGATCACCCCGCCATGCGCGGTCATGTCGCCGATGCGGGCGGCGGGCTTGCCCCCGATGAGCACGCTGGTCGAGGCCTTCACGATCACGTCGGTGGGGCCCACGCAGAGTGCCATGTCGCCGATGCGGGCGGCCGGCAGATTGCCGATCAGCACCGTGGGGCAGCAGGGCGGCAGGATCGGGCCGCCGACATGCGGCACCACCCCCGTCACCATCGGGCAGGTGTGCTGGTCGGTGATGCGCGCCGCCGGTTGACCCATCGTCCGTCCCCGCCCCGCGGCCCGGGCCGCGGCGCGACGGTACACCGGCCCCGGCGCGATGAGAACGGAAATCCTCGCATGCGGTCGGGCGGGCGCCTTGTTTCGGCCTCAGGGCCGAGATCAATGTACGTGAAACGCTTCTTGTCGAAGGCGAGGCGTCGTCGGCATTGCAGCGGTCGATCTTCTTGTCGATCCACGTGATGCCTGCGCCTTCAGCGCGAGACAAGTTCATCGCATGGTGCGACGCCACCACAGGTCAGCATCCGACCTGTGGTGGCGGCGCTATAGCCGACGGGAAACGCGGGCCGGGCGGTCCACATCACGCGCGACTTGGGCTACGCTCGCGCGGTCGTGGCCCGGGAGAGGTCCCGCAGGCGAGTTGGGAAGCAGGCGTCGTTGAACCGGACCCGCACCAAGATCGGTCGGACCGTCCCGGCCGGGCCGCGCGCCGCGGCGCGCCGCCCGCGACGGCGGGTGGCCGCCTATCTGCTCGCACCGGCCCTGGCCTGGGGTGCCGCGGCGTCCTGGTACGCCTGGCGCGGCGCCGCGGAGGCGGAGCAGGCGTCGGCCGACGCGGCGGCGCAGAAGGCGGCCTACGAGGACAAGGTGCGGGCGCTGACCCGCCGCCTCGTCGGCGTCGCCAGCCATCAGATGCTGGAGCAGGACGGCCTGGCCGATCGCATGGCCGACATCGTGACCCGGCAGGTCGAGTTGGAAACGCGCGCGGCGACGCTGGCGGGCTACGCCGAGCGCATCGCCGACCCGTCGCGGGCCGCCTCCGCCACGGAGGCCGCCCCCGGGCGGGCGCAAGCCGACGACGGTCCCCGCGAGACGACGCGGGACGCCTCCGCCCGCACGGACGCGCGCGGAGCCCCCCCGCCCTCCAATCTCCTGCGCATCGGTGGGCCGCCGCCGGGACAGCCCGCACCGGGACCCGGACCGCGTTCCTCCCTCGACGGCGCCGGCCCGGGGCGGTCCGAGCGGATCCGAGAGCTCCTCGCCCTGCCGACGCGGGACCAGTTCGATGCCCTCGATGCTTCCCAGGCCCGCATCGCCGCGACCCAGAACGGAGTCCTCGCCGTTCTCGCGCAGGGCGCCCGCAACGGCGGCGGCCGCATCCGCACCGTGCTCGCCGAGATCGGGATCGCTCCGGTCCTGCCGCCGCTTCCCCCGGTGCCGCGGCCGGCGGCGACGCGCGACGCGTTCGCAGAGGGCACGCGGCTTCTCGATGCGGGGCTTGCCGAGACGCAGCGCTGGCGGGTGGCGGCCGAGGCGGCGCCGCTGCGCCGCCCGATCGAGGCCGCGGAACGCAATCTCACCAGCAACTTCGGCACCCGGAAGGACCCGTTCACCGGCGCCGCGACGATGCATGCGGGCATGGATTTCCGCGCGCCGGTGGGCACCAGCGTCGTCGCCACCGCGGCAGGACGGGTCATCACGGCCTCGGTGATCGGCGGCTATGGCAATCTCGTGGAACTCGACCACGGCAACGGCGTCGTCACGCGCTACGGCCACCTGTCGGCGTTCCAGGTCTCCGTCGGGCAAACCGTGCAGCCGGATACGGTGATCGGCCTCGTCGGCTCCACGGGACGCTCCACCGGCCCGCATCTCCATTACGAGACCCGTCTTGCCGGCGTCGCCGTCGATCCGATGCGCTTCCTCAAGGCGGGGGCCCAACTCTACGAGCACGCCCCGTCCGCCGAGGCGCGGGTGTCGCAAGCCGCGACCGACGAGACCTCGGAGGATTGATGTCGATCCTCCGCGCGTCGCGACCCGTCCGTTCCCTGACGCGAGGTCGTCGCAGCCCCGCCCCCGCGCAGGGGGCCGCATGCGCGCGCTAGCCCTGCTCCTGTGCCTGTGCCTGCTGTTTGCCGCAGACCCGGTGCTCGCCGCGCCGCGGGAACGGCGCGTCGCCCTGGTGATCGGCAATTCCGCCTACGCGCGCTTCCCGTCCCTGCCCAACCCCCGCAATGACGCCGAGGACGTGACCGCCGCCCTGAAACGCGCCGGCTTCGAGGTGATGGGCGGAACCGACCTGACGCGTGAGGCCATCCGCGACCAGTTGCGCCTGTTCGCCCGCGCAGCGCAGGGGGCGGACGCCGCACTGGCATACTACGCCGGCCACGGACTGCAGTATAAGGGCCGAAACTACATCGTCCCCGTCGACGCGAAGCTTCAAGACGAGTTCGACCTCGAATACGAGACCGTTCGGGTGGACGATGTCGTCGGCGAGCTCAACCGTGCCGACGGCGCCCGCATCCTCGTCCTCGATGCCTGCCGCAACCTGCCGCTGAAGGAAAAGAGCGCGCGCAATCCGTTCGCCGAGACGGGCCTCGCCAAGATCAGTGGCCGCGGGCTCGTGGTCGCCTACGCGACGCAGGCCAACGCGCTGGCCTATGACGGGACCGGGCGCAACAGCATCTTCAGCAGTGCCTTCCTGCGAGTCATCGACGAGCCCGGCCTCGACCTGCCGCAATTCTTCCAGCGCGTCAGCATCGCCGTCGACAAGCAGAGCGGGGGGCGCCAGACGCCGGAACTGTCGCTCTCCTATCCCGGACAGTTCTTCATCAACCGCAGCGAGACCGATCGCGACGCGTGGCGCCGTATCCGTGAGGCGACCGATCCGGCCTTGTTCCGCGACTTCCTCAAACAATATCCCGGCAGCGACCTCGCCGACGCCGCCGCCTCGCGGTTGGCGCGCCTGGACGACGCCGTCGCGACGCGTCAGCCGCGGCCGGACGACTGGGCGGCCCTGAAGCAGGAGCAGACCCGGCGCGTCGAGGCCGCGCGCGCGCGGCGCGAGGAGCAGGAGGCGGAGGCGGCGCGGCGCCGGCTCGCCGAGGAAAAGGCCGCCGAGGACCGGCGCGTGGCCGATCAGGCGCGGGCGGCCGAAGCATTACGCGAGAAGCGGATCGCCGAAGACCGGGCGGCGGAAGCGCGCCGCTTGGCCGAAACGGCCCGCATCTCGGAAGAGGCACGCCGAAAATCCCTTGCCGAGGAGCGGGCCGCCGAGGCACGGCGCGTGGCGGAACAGGCCCGTGCCGCCGAGGAGGCGCGCAAGCGCGCCCTCGCCGAGGAGAAGGCCGCCGAGGACCGGCGGCTGGCGGAACAGGCGCGCGTGGCGGAGGAGGCCCGCCTCGCCCACATGGCCGAGGAGCGAGCCGCCGAGGCGCGCCGCGTGGCCGACAGGACGCGTGCGGCGGAGGAGGCCCGCCAAGCTCGTATCGCCGAGGAGAAGGCCGCGGAGGATCGCCGTCTGGCGGAGAAGGCCCGCGCCGCCGAGGAGCGGGCGGCGGAAACGCGGCGTCTCGCCGAGCAGACCCGTGCCGCCGAGCAGGCGCGCGCTGCCGAGGATGCGCGTCGCAAGGCGCTCGCCGAGGAGAAGGCGGCGGAGGACAGGCGCGTTGCCGAGCAGGCGCGCGCTGCGGACGATGCGCGTCGGCAAGCGCTCGCCGAGGAGCGGGCCAGCGAGACGCGCCGGCAGGCCGAGCAGGCCCGCATTGCCGAGGACGCGCGCCAGGCGCGCGTCGCCGAAGAGCGGGCTGCGGAGACGCGGCGCCTCGTGGAACAGGAACGCGCCGCCGAGGCGGCTCGAATCGATCTGGCCCGGGCCGCTCCCGAGACGCCTGCGCCGCCCGGGCGCTCCGCGGCGCTCGACGCGAAGGCCCCGGTGCCCGGCAACGAGCCTGAGCCGCGGGCGGGCGCCCTCGGCGACAGTCGGATGGCCTACAACGAGCCGCGGGCGCCGCTGCCCGATGCCAAGCCCCCCGTCAGCGCCTTCCCGGCGGACACTCTGGATCAGGACAGGCTGCATCGCGAAGCGGAGACCGAGCTCGGGCGCATCGGGTGTCTCGACGAGGGCGCCGACGCGACTTGGAACGCGAAGTCTCGGAGCGCTCTGGCGAACTACGCCCGGCACGCGAAGCTGACCCCTGTCCCGACCGAGCCGACGCCGGACCTGCTCGGAGACCTCAAGCGCCGGCCCGCACATTTCTGCCCGCTTTCCTGCGGCCCCGGCACCAGGGCGCAGGGCGATGCCTGCATCGCGGTGGAAAAGCCGCAGCCGGTCGCGCGCAAGCCGAAGCCGGAACCGGCCGTCGTCGAGAAGGCCCGGCCGAAGCCGCAGCGCGAGGCCGCCCGGCCGCGGCCGGAGCCGGCGCAGGAGCGCCCGAAGCCCCGCCGCGAGGCGGTGCAGCCGAGGCCGCGCCCGGCCCCTGTCGCGGTCGCACCGCGGCCCGCCGCCGCCCCGCCCCAAGCACCGGTCTCGACCGCTGCGCGGCCGATGCAGCGCCCGATGATGGGTGTGGGATTCTAGGTGTATGGTTTCGTAACGAGGCGGTGGGGCTACCCGTGCGGCACGATATGACATGCTGCCCGTCGGTTTCCTGATTCGGATTGGACAGGCAGGTGGGGCAGGGGGCCGACGTACCAGCGATCTCGGAGGAGCAGTGCCTCGCGGAGACGATGCGCCTGCGCCACCTGGAGGCGGCGTGCGCGGCCTGCGGGCGCAAGGCCGGGGTCGCCGCCACCGGAACGCACCGGGCGTTCGCCTGCAACGCCTGCGGCTACAAGATCTATCCGTGCCAGGGGACTCCGTTCTTCAAGCCGCAGCCACCGTTGGCGCACTGGTTTCACACGCTCCACGCCCACCGCGCCGGCACGCTCGGGTCGCCGCGCGATCTCGCTCGCGCGCTCGGCACCTCGAAGGTCCTGGCCGAGCACCTCCATACCCGCGCTGCGGAATTGGAGCATGCCGGACCGCAGGGAACGCCACCGGTCGACTGGTACGCGGCCGCGGGCGACTTCGTGTCGGAGCGCCGCGCCGAGGCACGAACCGTACGGGAGCCGGCGCGCCCCGCGCAGCGCGGCGAGACCGCGTGGGCGACGCTGCGCTCCCTGGTCCGCCTGCCGGACACGGAGCGGCTGCCCTATCTCGGCGCCGGGCTGATCCTCGTCCTCGTCGCGGCGGCCCTGGGCTTCGGCACCCTCCTGGCGCCGAGCGCGCCGGAAGAGGACCAGGATCTCGTCCAGGCCACCGCCATCCTGCAGCTCGCCCGGGATTCGGCGGTGCTGCTCGTTTCCGAGGACGTCGCCGCGCAACTCTACGACGTGTCGGACCTCGACGCGTCGGCCGCTTCGCCGCTGATCCCGGTGATCAAGCTGGTGCCCAGCGGAGTCGCGCTCAAGCGCATTCCCCTGGCCGAAGCCCAACCCCTGTCGCGTCCCGCCGTGAAGCTCGCGACCTCGGTGGGCAGCGCGATCCTCAGCGGCGACCTGTCGGCCGCGCGCAAGGGGGCCGCAGCCCGCCCGGAGCTGGCGGCCTACGAATCGCTGGCGATCGCGCTCGAGTCCAGCGGTCCGCGCAACCCCGACGAAGTGCTGATCTTCGGGCCGATGAAGATCCGCCGCCACCTCGTGGAGAAGATCGTCCGCGCGGCCCGGATCACCAAGACCGACCCGGTGTTGCTGATGGCCATCGCCGACAAGGAGTCGAGTTTCGCCACAGAGGTACAAGCTCAAACCTCGTCCGCGACCGGCCTGTTCCAGTTCATCGAGCGCACCTGGCTCGGAGTGATCCGGGATTTCGGGTCGAGCTACGGCCTCGAGCGCGAGGCACGGGTCGTCGCGGGCGACCTTCCGTCTGCGGAGCGGACGCGCATCCTGACGATGCGGAACGATGCATACCTATCGGCCGTGTTTGCTGCTGAGATGCTCAAGCGGGACAGCGAGCGGATCGGCCGCCGGCTCGGGCGGCCGCTCACCGGCGGCGAGACCTACCTCATTCACTTCCTCGGTCCGGACGGGGCCGAGCGCCTCCTCACGCGGGCAATGACGGCGCCCGACGCCGTCGCTGCCGATCTGCTGCCGAAGCCGGCGGAGGCGAACCGCCCGATATTCTACGCCGCCGGTGCCGGCGGCGAGCGGCGTGCCGTATCCGTAAGCGCATTGCGCGACAAGTTCGAGACGATGATTGGGTTGCGATTGAATCGCTATCGCAATGTCCATACGATTGCTGCGCCCAGACCGGCAGCGGAGTCACCCACCGTTGAGACGAGACCGGCCCGATGATCGGCCGGAATGGCGTCGCGGCAGCTTCGAAGAAGGACAATGCGCGATGTGGGCGATTCGACGAGCGGGTCATGTCAGCAGAGGCGCGGCGCTTATTGCCTTCGTCCTGACGGGCAGTTCGGCCATCGCGGAACCGGTGGCGTCGGTCGAGCAGCCCGCCACGGTCTCGCCTGCGGCACCTGCCCCGATGGTATCACCTGCTCCGACAGCATTGCCTGCGCCGACGGCAGCACCCAGAACGGTTGCCACTGCCGTGCAAACGCGGTCTGCCGAGCGCGCGGCGAAGGAGCGGCGCCGGACGTTCCGTGCTCGTGTCGCTGCGGAGCGCGCCATCTTACGGTCGTCGCGTGAGATCGCTGCCGTGCGCGCCGCGCGATAAAGCGATTCGTAGTCATTTGGAGTGGTTCGCCCTGCAGCACTATGTTACAAACGCAGTCTGTTCCACTGTTACAATATAGATATAAATACCTATTACGCCTGTTGATTTTATTGATAAATTTGTCATTTTCTAGAATTCGATCCTCTCCACCGGCACCAGTCATTCCAACGGGTTGCGCGCTGTTTCGACTGCCTGCCCGAGCGACGAATTATTCTGGGGTGACAACTGGAATAACGGTTGAGCCGTTTCGCGCGCGGTGATTTCCACCGGTCGCTACAAGATCAGCGTGACTCGGCGCGGTGCCAATTCAAACCGAACTCTCGACCGTGCGCGATAGGCCAAACGTCGCTGCGGTGGGACCGGAATGGATGAGGGCGGCCATGCCAGCTGATTCGCCTCCCGGTGTTCGGTCTGACCGAAGCCGTGTCCCCGTCTCCTGAACCGTACCGGGTTTCCCGGAGGCTGTCTGGTTCGCGTCAGGCTGCCAAGGTTTGCGCCTCGGTCCGGGCAGAACAGCGCGCTTCGGCCTCGGCGGGAGGGATGTTCCCGATCGGTCCGCTGACGCAGCGTTACCGCGTCGCGGAGGGCACCGTCGGGAACGGCACGTCGATCTCGCGAGCGGACGTCGCCGACCTCATCCTGCGCCTGCACGGCGAGGCGTGGGAGCCCCGCAAGGCTGTCGCGCCGTCCTACTGACCGCAGGCGCCGGCCTCGTGCTCACCATCAGACGCGACCGCTCGCCGCCATCTCCACGCCGGCGCAGGGCGGCTTATCAAGCCTCGACGAGCTTCGCAGCCTGAAGGGCGTGCTCGGCGCCGTTCTGCTCGGTGCAGCCTTGGTGCCGGCGGGTGCGCGTGGCATGGATGGGAGATGCCCAATAGTTACGATCAAGGCGAAACTCTCGTATGCGGCGCCTGCGGCGCGGTCTACGTGGCCATGGCCGAGAAGGCCCACGTCCTGACCGAGGACGACGCGCGCTGCGCTTCCTGCGCCAACGTCATGACGCATTGGCCGCAGAAAGTCGGGTTTGAGATGATAGAGACCGCTTCCGAGGCGAGGCGATGACAGCCCCAGGCGCCTTCGCCGAGACGCAGAAGCGCCGCATGATGGAAGCGACGCGCGAGGCTGGTGCGAGCGAGGATGAGGCGGCGTTCGACACGTCGTTCGGCCGCATCGCCAAAGCGAAATCAGAAGGTTGAATGCCTTCGGCCAGCGCGTCCAGTGGAACAAGTCTGACGCTCGGCACCCATTCGCAAGGTTGGCCGGGGGGGCAGGAATCGGACGCTTGGCATTCACCCCGGCTCGGACGGTTCGCGTCCATCTCAGCCGGTAACGGGACACGGCGCCGTGTCCGAAATCCACCGATCCTTCAGGCTTTCACTTCGCGCTTGAAGAAGTAGTGCAAGACAAAGTGACCGGGTGAGACGACCGCAACGAGTTCCCACCCGTCTGCGCCCAACTTGCTGAGCTCGCTGGAGTCAAGTGTTTCCGTGACGACGCGATATTCCCAATGCACGACAAACCCTTTCGGTGGATTGAACTCACGCCCGCCGGTTCCCCATCAGAGAAGCGGGATGAGGGCTACGCGCGCTTTGGTACCATAGAGGAAGCCTTTCAGCGTTTTTCGCCTCGAAGGCCATCGTACCGCCTCCGGCAAGATCGCGCCCCGCCATTGGAACGTCGCACCGTGCGGCTTGCGTCGGAAGCAGCCCCCTTGCCGAAGGTGCCCGGCGTCAGATTTGAACCACTGGATGGGCGCGAAACCTTGAACGAGCGAACCTCGTTTTCGCACGTCGCCCTCTGTTCGAAGGCGCCCATGGGGCGTCCCGATCCTCCGTGACGTCGTAGGTCCCTTGTCCGAGGGCGCTTGCCTGCGCCTGGCGCGACATCAATGGAGGCGGGTCATGGCGCCGATGCCGACGTGGTTGGCGATGGGCCGGAAGGCGCGTACGAGATCGGCGTCGAGCTTGTCGCCCATCCCCTGCAGGATCTCATAGGCCTCGTCACCGCCCATGGGGATCTTGTAGGGGCGACGCTCGATCAGGGCTCCGAAGATGTCGCAGATCGTGATCAGGCGGACAAGGTCCGGAATGGCATCGCCCCGTAATCCGTCAGGATAGCCCGACCCGTCGAGCAACTCGTGGTGCGAACGCACCACGGTGAGCATCAAGGCCGGGAAACCCTGATCGCGCAGCATCTCGTCGCCGAGGATGGGATGCTCGCGCATGACCACCGTCTCGTCGGCATCGAGCCGTCCGGGCTTGTTGAGGATGGCGAGCGGGATCCTCGACTTGCCGATGTCGTGCAGCAGTGCGGCCTCGGTCAGTTGCCGGCAATCGGCGGGCCGGAGCCCGAGATGCATCCCGAACCCGGCCGCGAGGCCCGCCACGAGCAGGCAATGCTGGTGGGTGGCGTCGTCGAAGCGCCAGACCACGTCGAGCCAGGCCTTCACGTCCGATTTCCTCAACGCCCCCTCGATCAGGTCTGCGCCGGCGGTGATGACCGCCGGCGTCACGGCCCCGCCGTTCAGGCCCAGCCTGAAGATGCGGGTGAGGACGGCGTCAGCCTGCGTGACGTCCTCCGCCACCGAGGGGTGGTGATCCGACTTGGTTGCGATCAACGGGGTAATGGCGTCCCTCATGAGGCGTGCGGCCTCGTCCGCGCGGAGGGTGCGCGTGGCACCGAGCGCTTGGGCCTTGGCGCGGGCCCCGGGCGTATCCTCGCGCAACAGGCAGAAGTACGGCGGGCGCCCTGGCCCGAGGCGGTCGAGATGGCGCTTGATGCCGATCAGGGGCTGGGAGCCCGTGAACGAAACGTCGCTGATCACCGCCAGGATCGAGCCCGGCGCCGGCGCCAAGTCGGCTTGCTCGGGATCGAGGACGTCGATGACTAGGCTCGATCCCAGGTCGTCGAGCCCGCGGGCGAGCTGGGTGCCGCGTGCCGGGGTATCGGTGAGCAGGAGGAAGGTGTGCATGACAGCCGCCGGTAGGGTGAGCGGTGCATCATCGGGATGCGTCGAGCCGCCCTTGGTTCCCATGATCACAGGATAACCTTCGGATGAATCCCGGACCTTAAGACAATCCGGCACAATCCCCGCCATCTCGCGATTTTGAAACCTTCCGATGAGTTCAAAACGCTCATTCTTCCGAGAAATCGAGTCTTCTGCCGGATACGCGTTCATCAGAGTTCGCCGTCATAGCGGACGGGGATGCGATGCCGACACGGTCGTTGACGAGGTCTGGCCACACGAAAGGGAATGTACGTCCCCGCAACGATACATGTCTGGCGGTGCGACTGGTCCTGGAACAGGCCGGCATCGCGTTCATTTTCGAACCGGGAACCAAGCCTGGACTTCGAGAGGCCTGAGACGCACCTCGTGCGTGTACCCCGTCCCTCCCTGATGGATGACGGTCCCGCTCCGTGAGAGCGGCCCGTCCACGCCATCATACCTCGGGGAGGACCACTTTCCAGGAGGCAGGCCAGTTGCGCCGTTCACGTGGTCTTCTCGGATGCCCAAACGCTGTCGTTCATCGTCACGCTGCCCGGGGCGGTTTCGCGCTCCCGAACACCGTAGACCGTCCTCCGAGGCATCCCTCCGGCGACGTCGGGACGGCTTTCAGCTGCGTTTAGGGAGCCCGCCTTCGATCGCTTCGTGCATCGGCTCCGATGGGTGTGACGGATCCGATTTCCGAGAGCGCAACTCTACCATCATCGGTGATCGTCCACGCAATGACGGAGTGGCCCCGGAGGGGATGCGGGCGGACATCTCCGATCCGCGCGATCAGTCCCAAGCGTTCCAGCAAAAGGTTTCTGACGTCGTCGGCCGCCATCGCGCGGCTGCGCGTGGCGATCAGGCGGAGGCGTTCGCCCTGGGTCTTCTTCAATAGAGCGCTCACCGGCTGGCCTTTGCGCCTGCGAGGGCATCTCGGTTCGGGGTGACTCGGGTCGACATGCGATCGTTGCAACTTCCGATGCGCCAACCTGCGCGGTAGCTCTTCGCCGGCTTGCGGATCGAAGCCAGCGTGCATCCCACGGCGGCTAAGATCTTGGATCGCGGCCTGCGTCGTCTCTGGGCCAAGACCTGGGTACAGCGAAATGAAGTCGGCCATAATCCGCTTCCTCGGATGCTCATTCCGGGCAGAGGTCGTTTTGGAGCAATCCGTGTGTCCGTTCGACATCGTGGGGCAGACCGATCGCCATCAGGCAGCGATCGTCCGAGAAGCGTCCCGAACTTGCTGGGTCGAGTGGTCCACTTCCTGCGCCGACGTGGCGATCATGTTGATGCTCGTACTGATTTCATCGACCGCAGAGGTCATCGACTGCATGTTCAATGAGATCTCCTGAGCCACAGCCGCCTGCTGCTCGACGGAGGCGGAGATCGAACTGGAGATCTCGTTGACCTGCCCGATCGTGGCGCCGATGCCTGAGATGGCTGTGGCAGCATCACGGACCGCGGCCTGCGTCGCGCTGATCTGGGCGCCGATCTCCTGAGTGGCCTTGACTGTCTGCGCCGCCAGGGCCTTCACCTCGGCCGCAACCACTGCAAAGCCCTTGCCGGCTTCTCCGGCCCGCGCCGCCTCGATGGTGGCGTTGAGAGCAAGCAAATTCGTCTGCGCGGCGATCTTGTCGATCATATCGACGACTTCGCCGATGCGCTGCGCGGCGGTCGCAAGACCTTCGACCACGGTCGAGGTCTCTGTGGCCTGCTCGACCGCGCGGCGGGTGACTTGTAGGGCGAGCGTCACCTGACTGCCGATCTCGCCGACCGATGCGGCAAGCTCCTCGGCACCGGCTGCCACGGCCTGGGCATTGCCGGAAGCCTGCACGGCGGCGCTTGCGGCGCTCATAGCCTGCTGCGATGCCTGAGAGACCGAGGTCGCAATGCCGTCGAGGTCAGCGTCGATGGATTTCTGGACGGCAGCACGGCGCAGACGGTCCATCACCGACGCCGTGACGTCGGTGGCGAACTTGACCACCTTTACCAGCCGGCCGGACGCATCCGTGACCGGATTGTAAGTGGCCTGGATCCAGGCTTCGCGACCGCCTTTCGCGATGCGCTTGAACTCGGCCTGCTGAAACTCGCCACGCCGCAGGGCGTCCCAGAACGCCCGGTAGGCTGCCCCGTCCCGCTCGCTGGCGTCGATGAACATCGCGTGGTGCTTGCCGCGGACCTCGTCCAGACTGTAGCCGACGACAGCGAGGAAGTTGGGGTTGGCGGTAATGACCGTGCCGTCGAGGTTGAATTCGATGATGCCCTGCGAGCGGTCGAGCGCCCGCAACTTGCCCTCGAAATCGGCGTTGCGCAGTTTCTGCTCAGTGATGTCGGTGGCGCATTTGAGCACGCCGAAGAGTTTGCCGTCGCGCCCGATCAGCGGGTTGTAAGACGCCTGCAGCCAGACCTCGCGTCCGCCCTTGCCAATACGCTTGTACTCGGTAGCCTGGAATTCGCCACGCCGAAGCGCCTCCCAGAACTGCCGGTAGGCGACACTTTCGCGCTCGACTGGATCGACGAACAGGCTGTGATGCTTGCCCTGGATCTCATCGAGGTCGTAGCCGACGGCGGAAAGAAAATTCGTATTCGCAGTCAGGATCGTGCCGTCGAGGCTGAACTCGATGATACCTTGCGAGGCGCTGATCGCCATCAGCTTAACATCGGTCTTTCCTGCTCTAAACAGCATCAACAATCTCCCTAATGAACTGCAATGATAGCATTAAATCTCTATCAAATTCACTACATGACCTCTCGGATATTAATATTGGATGAGATAAAAACGCTCTTGGCCAATCGTCATCGCATAGTCTTTAGTTTATAAAATGAGAACTTTTGATGATCTTGAACGGATATGTTTCATTGAGACTGCGTGGCTTGAAAACCCTCTTCCAACTATGTAGCGAAAACGACCGTTTCCCCACCGCTCCTCCCGGAATGTATCAGCGTCCGACATGGGTGGAGGCTGCGTGTCGACACGAAAGTCGTCGGTTGCGGTCGAAGGATCTTCCCTCGGACGCTCGGGCACTGTCGGAGAAGGCGCCCGCTTGAGATCAGAACGGCTTTCTTGCGACCTGGAACGACTGCGAGGTCGAGGTTCGGTCTACCGCTCCACGACGCCCTCACGTTTTCACACCGCCTCGGTGGGTAGCGGAGATCGGATCCCGGTTCAGAAGCGGACCTTCCGCTTGGCGCGTAACTCGTCCATCGGCCGCATGTGTCGGCTTCTCCAAAATGGACATCGGCTCAGGCCACAGCCGTAGCGCCGGACTCTCACGCCGGAGCGAGACAACGTGCGTTTCAGCAACCTTCAAGGTTCTGTTGATGTTTGAACGTGAAAGATTTTCTCGCATACAACCTAAAGTTATGATGCAGATACGATCTTTCTTGCCGTATCTAAGGTTTATTCATATCGTTGGAAGAATTATGAATTGGAATTTAGGCAACAGAAGCTTAATTAGATTTAGACATAATGATATATGACAGCCAATGATGCTATTGGCCAAGCATTTCAAGCAATAAAACAAGAGAAGATTCCATGCTTGCACGCCTGCTTCGTGAGTTCAATACGTCCCGCGACTGTCCAAACTCCTTTAGTCAGCAAAACCTATCCATCGAACCAGCCGTCACTTCGATGCTTGCGCCCACACTGCGCGAGTGCGCCGAGCCCGTCATCGGGCAGATAGAGCAGGATCTGCACACGCTCATCAACGCAGTCCAGCAGAGTTCAGCCGAGGTTAACCGCTCGGTAGCTCAGGCGGGCGCGTCGCTGTCCGACATAAGCACCCGGACTACTGCGCTCGTCAGTGAAACGCAGACGGTGGACGGCACAGCCAGCCTCCTAGCGCAAGCCGCCAAAGAATTGACCCAGGCCTCGACAAGCATCAGCGCCCAAATTCACACCGCGGCCCACCTTTTGGAACAGATCACAGGCGTGGTCGGTGCCGCGCAGAGTCAGATCGAGCAACTGCGCGTCTCTTCAGGCGAGATCGGCACCGTCGTCAACGTGGTTGCGGGCATTACAAGGCAGACCAATCTCTTGGCGCTTAACGCAATGATCGAGGCGAGTCGCGCTGGCGAGCAGGGCCGCGGGTTTGCTGTCGTGGCTCAAGAGGTGAAGGCTCTCGCCAGCCAGACGGCTGGCGCCACCGAGCACATCCGTACGAGTATCGAGCGCCTACAGAATGACGCAGTCTGCTCTGTCCGCACCGTCACGGAAGCAGCCACTCTTGCCTCGCGGATCGGTCCGAGGTTTGTCGAGGTCGTTGCGGCTGTCGAAGAGCAGATCGCCTCGACGGCTGAGCTGACCCGCTCTGCCGAGGCGGTGGCGCGCTTCGTTCATCAGGTGGTCAGCAGCGCGAGCGCGATCCAGGAGCAGGCGCAGTCTGCCTCATCCGTAAGCGCGGCCACGGCAGTCTCCTCCAGCACGGTCGACCGACTGCACGGGCGCACCTTGGTCGTGCTGCGCAACAATGCGCTCGGCGACCGGCGTGAGCACCCGCGTCTGCCAGTGGCGCTTCCCGCCACGTTACGGCTGGGTGGCCAGACCTACAGTGCGCGTGCGATCGATGTGAGCCGCGGTGGCTTTCTGGTGTCCGGTCCTGCCGAACTGCGGGCTACAACAGACCAAGAGATAGAAGTCGAGACCGCGGAACTCGGACGCACCCTGACCCGCGTGGTCGGTCTCAGCGCACTGGGGCTGCACCTACGGATCACGCAGGCTCCGCAGGGGTACGCAGCGGCCGTCGACCGGCTGGCAGGTACCGTGAATGCGCAGAACGCCGACCGGATCGCCAAGGCGCTTGCTGCGGCGGCCGAGATCGCGCACGCGCTCGATGCGGCCCTTGCAAGTGGCCGTGTGACCGAGGCGGCGCTCTTCGACGTCAGCTACCAGCCGGTTCTCGGAAGCAACCCTCAGCAATACCTCACGCCGGCCTTGCCGCTTCTTGAGGCGTTGCTCACTCCGGTTCAGGAGAGGCTGCTGGCCTCGGATCCACGCCTCGCCTTCTGCGTGGCGATGGACCGCAACGCCTACCTGCCGGTCCACAACCGAAAGTATGCTCAGCCGCAGCGGGTCGGCGAGGTGGCTTGGAACACGGCCAACAGCCGCAACCGGCGCATCTTCGATGACCGGGCTGGGCTGATGGCCGCGCGCAGCACCGAGCCGTTCCTGGTGCAATCCTACGCTCGTGACATGGGCGAGGGCCGGTCGGTACTGCTCCAAGAGATCGATGCTCCGATCCAGGTCGCCGGCCGCCACTGGGGAGGGTTCCGCATGGCGTACTCGACTTAAAAAATCAAATAGAAGCCGGGTTCGCAACCTCGTCAATTCGATCTGGGATCAAATCATCCGAATGTCAGCCCATCCATTCAAGCTTTCCGATGCTTGCATGTTGAGCCATGAACGCCATCCTGCGGAAGCAAGCAGGCAAACCCGTCGACTCTGGTTGATTGCGTCGCTGTACTATTTCGGCGCCGCCGCCTCGGTTATCTATATGACAAGCAACGGCCGTGATATCGCAACCGTCTGGCCCGCCAACGCGATCCTCGTCGCATTGCTCCTCGTGGATGCTCGACCGCGATGGTGGACGGTGCTGAGCGCAGGGTTCGTTGCCAACATCGCGGCGAACCTGATCATGCGGGGCACGCTGGCCGGCCCGATCCTCTACGGCTTCGCCAATCTGATTGAGGTTGCTTTTGCGGTCCAGCTTCTCCGCAAGACCGGTGGACCGGACAGACTTTTCCAATCGACCGGCGGCGTACTCCGCTTCATCCTCTTCGCGGGAGTGCTCTCCCCGGTGACGAGCGGCATATTGGGAAGCCTGACTGCATTCTACGTCTTCGGCGAACCCCGGTGGACGGCGTTCGGTACGTGGGTCGCCAGCGATGGTCTCGGGCTCCTTGTCTTCACGCCCTTCATGTCTGCCGCGTTCCGGGGAGAGTTCGTCACCTGCTTCACCAGCAAAACGTGGTGGCAACGGTGCGAAGTGGTCGCGCTGCTTGCATTTGCCGGCGTCGTCGCCTGGTACGCCTTCTTCTGTACGAACCGCCCGCTGCTGTTCTTGATCTTTCCGCCGCTGATGCTGATCACGTTCAGGATCGGCCGGAATGGCACGGAGGCTGCGGTCATGCTTGTGGCTGTCATCGGAGGCGTTGCGACGATGCGAGGACAGGGGCCGATGATGCTGATCGCTCCCGATGCGGCAACTCAGGCGCAGGCCTTCCAGGCCTTCCTGGCCGTCATCCTGCTGACCTGCCTGCCTGTGGCCGCCGAGGTGACAGCGCGCGCTCGCCTCATGGCGGCATTGGCCGAGCATGATCAGGAGATGACCGCCAGCGCCATTGCTGATCCACTGACCAAGATCTTCAATCGCAGTGGCTTCGAAACCGAAGCCGCAAAGCTGATTTCCGGTCAATCATCGGCACCCTTCAGCCTGATTGCGATCGATTTCGATCACTTCAAGCAGGTCAACGACCGCTGGGGGCACCATGCCGGTGATTTGGCGCTCAAACATGTCGCATCGTTGCTGAAGTCGTATACGCGAGAGCAGGATGTGATTGGCCGTCTCGGCGGCGACGAGTTCATGATCCTTCTGCCGAATGCCGGCCTCGATGCTGCCAGAGCCGTGGGTGAACGCATTCTTGCCGGCGTGAACGGCGCGCCACTCTCGATCGACGATCGATGCGTGACGTTCATCAGTTTGAGTATCGGCGTTGCGGTCTCGCACCCGGGCGAGCGTTACGAAGGTCTGGCTCAGCGCGCTGATCAAGCTTTATACGATGCGAAGAGAGCGGGGCGAAACACGCTCCGTTGGGCGGCTTGATCGTTTTTCTTGAGGCCGCTTAGCCAATTCGGGTCGGCGCCGACGATGGCAGGGGCCGGAACGGCACGCCTCTTCGCTTTCAGTTTCGGCCACAGCGCGATCGACCCCTTCCACAGTCAGTGTCGAATTGGAGAGATAGGCGGGCCAATCAACGCTGACGGGTGATCGCAGGTTGGCACGAAGCAGTCTGCTTTTTCGAGCTCATGCTGCGAAGCGGACATGCCGCATGTGGCCAACCTTGATCATGGATCACGATCAAGCGACCCGCAGGCGGACCTTTTGGACTTCGGAAAAAGGTCGGCGGCGGACGAAGCGCGAAGGTGAAAGCCTACTTTCAGGTGGCAATTATCTAAGTGGCAATTTTCTGCGACGGGGTCCAGCCGATCACAGCGCGGAGCGGATCGGCCGAACGACCGTCGGGCAGGACGACGCGCGCTTCGACGGTCGAAAACCCGGCATGACGTAGATAAAGCTCGATAAGCCGCGCATGATCGTCGTCACCGAGCGCTCGCCAAATCGCCACCGCCTTGGTCGGGAAGCAGCGATTGGAAAAGGTGATGATCACGGGCGCACCTGGCGCCAGCACACGCGCTGCGTCACGCAGCACGGCGACGGGATCTTGCAGATATTGCACCCCCACGCAGATGAGAGCGGCGTCGATGCTGTCGCTGTCCAGCGGCAGGACCGGATCGCTGTTGAGGTCCTGCACGAAAGACCCGGTCAGGCGCGGATTGGCCGCGAGTTCGCGGGCGTTGAGACCGTGCCCGATCACGGCGGCGTAGGTGATCTCGGCAGGGAGGTGGCTGACCCAGCTCGACATGAGGTCGAGGATCCGTCCACCCGGCGGGAGCAGCGTGCGGTAGAGTTCCGTCACGGCATCGATCGCCGCGTCGTCGATGTGCGTGACGAACCGGGGCTGGGCATAAAACAGAGCGTCCGGCGCCGGGTCTTGCTTGGCAAACGCTTCCGGTGTCAGCTTGGGTAGGCTCGTCATGGCGCCGCTCCGTTCGAGATCGCTTCGGGCGTCGTGCAGCCTTTTGACGAAGCCACGCACATCCTCAACCGATGCCGTCGTCCGGAGCGCCGCCGGTGGGCGCCGAGGCAGCACGCCGGTGGCGTTGTTGCGATGTTCACGTGTTCTGCCGGGAGTGGTCGCCGTGCGGCTGAAAGGGGATAGCCAGCACCTTGCGCCCCTTCAGATCATGCACGCTCACCTGCCACTCCGCCCAATCCGTCTGCCCGTCGAGCGTCACCATCAGGGCGTCGGCGACCCCGCGCGCTCTGGCCGGCAGCCTGTCCGGCACCCGGATGTCCTTGCCGACCGTGTCGATCACGCACTCCAGGCCGTTCGTGCAATGAAACCGGTAGCGTGCCATGGCCGTGCGACTCCCTGAACGAGTGGGTTAAGACCTCGTTCACTATATGTTCCATATCCGTCACGAGGCAACGAGGTCCGGTTGCGAAAACACTCAGGCGGCACTGACGCAGTGGACAATCCGACGACCGGCCTGACGGTAAGATTGGTCCCGCGCGCCCATCAGAACGCGGCTGCCGAGGCCATGCTGGCGGCGCGCGCTGCGGGCCGTCCCGGCTTTCTACTCGGCGACGCGACGGGTCTCGGCAAGACCCTATCGGTTTGGAGCGCGCTCGCGCGGATGCCCGAGCGCGAGGTGCTGATCGTCTGCCCGAAGGGGGCGATGCCGCAGTGGCGTCGCACGATTGCGGGTTCGGGATTGCCGGAAAAGGCAGTGACGCTCGTCAACTACGAGCGCACCAAGTCCTTGATGGCGCCCCCTGCTGCGAGCGCACGCCGGTCGGCTCGCGCGAAGAACAACGCTCTGGCCAAGCATGGAAGCCTACGTCGGACGTGGCCCCTCGTCGTGTTCGATGAGAGCCACCGCTTGCGCAACCCCTACACCCAGCAGAGCCTCGTCTGCCGCCATCTGGCGGACGCTGCGGTGTTCACGAGCTATGTGAGTGCGACGGCCGGCCAGGCGCCCCATGAACTCTCCTATCTCGGACCCCTCCTCGGCCACGCCGTCAATGCACCGACAGCGACACTCGGTGAGTTCCGTACGCTGATGCAGTACCTCGGGATCGGTCGAGCCAAGGGCCGATGGGTCAACTGGTCCTGGACGAACAATGCGCGGGACTGCGCCGTGATGGCCGAACTGCTCTACACGGGCCCGCGCGCGATCGGGCTGCGTCGTCGCCCCGGGGATATCGCAGGTTGGCCGGAGGTGCAGCGCGCCCTGGCGCCGACCGCCCTGACACCAAACGCTCGGCGATTGTACGCGGCAACGTGGCGTGAGTTCCGCCGCGAGTTCGGACTGCTCGGTGGCAGTCACCGGCGTCCGGCAGGATGGGCGGCCGACCTGCGCTTTCGCCAGAAGGCGAGCCTCCTCCGCGTGGCGGGGACGTCCGACTTCGCAGAACTCCTCCTTGGAGCGGGTGAGCAGGTCGCGATCTCCGTCGCATTCCTCGAGACGGGTGCATCCCTGCAAGCAAGCCTGGAGCAGCGCGGTTGGGACGTCGGCGCCATCAACGGCAGGCAGGATGCCGAGACGAACGAAGCGACGCGCCGGGCCTTTCAGATGGGACGGCTCGACGTCGTCGTATTCACGGTGACGGAATCGATCTCGCTTCATCAGAACGAGTTACCGGGAGGGGAACGCACCCGTGCCCTGGTGATCCACGACATGCGCCACAGCGCGATCCAGCTTGCCCAGATCGAGGGGCGTTGCCACCGCGACGGACAGGCGGCGACGATCCACTACGCCTATGCCGAGGACACGGTTGAAGAGGACATTGCCACGACCGTGGTGCAGCGGATGGCGGCGATGGGCGCGATGGCCGGCGAGAATATCGGGATGTTCGACGCGATCATGACCCGGCTGACCCAAGAGCAGCCTGTGGCTTGAGGAAAGGCGGAACGGCGATCCATGGTGTGGTCCTTTGATCGGCCGGTGTCGGGCGGCGGACCGGGCCACTCGCGTCGGATCTGCCCAGCGGGCTGGAACGGCTTTACGTCCTGCCGATTCCATCGCCGATCTCTTGCGATGGATCGTAACTCGAACGCTGTGGTCGATCAGACAGAAACATCATCCGTTAAGCTTTCACATGCGAGATGACCGGCTCGCCTGACCAGGCCGACACGGAACCGCCGATGTCTCCGCTGCACCGCTTCGGACGTCGGCTCGACTCTGCGCGGACCTGGATCACTCTGGGCATCCTGGCACCGGTCGGCATGGTCGTGCTGTCCGGCCTCATGCTGCTCGACCTGCGCCAGGACGCCTGGGACAAAGCCGAGCAGACCTCCGGGAACCTCCTTCAGGTTCTCGAACGCGACATCGCCCGCAACATCGAGCTGTACGATCTCTCGCTCCGTGGTGTCGTGGACAACCTTCATGCTGCGGGCGTTGCCGAGCTTCGCCCCGAACTACGCCAGCTCGTCCTGTTCGACCGCGCCGCGACCGCCCGAGACATGGGCGTGATGATCGTCCTGGACGAGCGTGGCGACATCGTCGCCGATCTCGACGCAGTCCCCCCGCGCAAGGGCAACTACGCCGACCGGGACTACTTCCGCGCCCACAAGGCCCGCTCCGATCTCGGCCTTTTCATCGGCCAGCCGCTCGTCTCGCGCCTGACCGGCGAACGGATGCTCCCCTTCAGCCGCCGCATCAACAGGCCCGACGGTGCCTTCGGGGGGGTGGTGCTCGGCAGCGTGAAGCTGTCCTACTTCATGCGCCTGTTCAGCCAGATCAGCCTCGGACGGGGCGGAGCGATCAACCTGTACCTGCGCGACGGCACGCGGATCATGCGCCAGCCCTACACGGAGGCTGATATCGGCCGGAACATCGCCGGTGCAGCGACCTTCAAAAGCTTCGTGGCCAAGCGCGGCGGCAGCCTCATCGAGACGTCGGTCCGTGACGGCATCGAGCGGCACTACAGCTTCACGCAGGTCGGCGACCTGCCCCTGATCCTGAATGTCGCGCTCGCGACGGCTGAGATCGAGGCGGCGTGGCGGACGAAGGCGCTCGTCATCGGCACCATCGTGCTGCTGCTCTGCGGCCTGACGATCGTGCTGTCGCTGCTCTTCGGCCGCGAGTTGCGCCGGCGAGCGGCGATGCAGGCGGAACTCGCCAGTCTGGCGCAGACGGATGGGCTGACCGGCTTGCCGAACCGCCGCGCCTTCGAGGTCGGGTTCGCACAGGCCTCGGCTGCAATCGGCCCGGACCGTCCGCTGTCACTGCTGATCGTCGATGCCGACCACTTCAAGCGCTTCAATGACCGCTACGGCCATCCGGTCGGGGACGAGGTGCTGAAAGGCTTGGCGCGCGCGCTCGCTGCCAGCGTGCACCGTCCGCGCGACCTCGTCTGCCGGGTGGGCGGCGAGGAGTTCGTGCTCCTTCTGCCAGATACCGACCAAGACGGTGCGCTCCGCATCGCCGAGCAGGTGCATGTCGAGGTTGCCGCCCTGAGGGTCATCGCGGCGGGCAATGACGTCGGCTCTGTGACGGTGAGTATCGGGCTGGCGAGCACCGTGCGAACCGGCGAGCCGGAGCAGGGTCTGACTGAGCTGTACCGGCGCGCGGATGCGGCGCTCTATCAGGCCAAGGCGGCGGGTCGGAACCAGACCCGGTGCGATGCCATGCCGAACGCTATCGCCGTTCCGCAGAAGCGCATTTTACAGCTCGTGAGCGCTTCGTAGCGACCCGGACGCAGGCACGTGAGCTGTGCAGTCCCGCGGTGTGGTGGCATCGGTTCAGCTGAGGCGGCCGCACATCGGGAGGCGTTATGGGACAGGTTCTTCACGGCAGCGGGATCGAACCCCGCTGCAACCGTGACGAGGGTCCTGCGTGCAAGCTCGCGCGCGTTGGCCAAATCGCTGTCTGGGTAGCGCCCAGGCGTCAGCGTCCGTGTTCGATTGCCGGCGCGAAGACCGGACGGCCCGGGATCTTACGCCGGTTGGCTGGCAGATCGGATAGAGACCTGGGATCAAACCCTCTGGGACCTCGGCGCGCGCCTTCCCACCCTTCATGGCCTCAATTGCGCGGACCGTGAGCGCCTTCGGCAGGGTAGTGCTCAAAATTCGTCAGCCTTCGCTGGGTAGCGCCGGGGCAACACCAGACCCGCGTACGATCGATTTCCGCAATGCGAACAACATCGAATATCAGTGCTTAAAAAGCAAACTGTACGAATGATTTGCGGCTCACTCTCAAGTGGGAGAAATTTAGGACACGTGACCAGTGTTCAACGGGTTTGCAGCCCGAAGGTCGGGAGATCATCCTCTCCACCGGCACCAGCCTTTCGCCTGTCGGCGCACGCCGTCACGGCACGGCGAGGACTTGGAGGCCTCCACAGATCGGGGATCATGAGAGAACGGCTGCCGCGCGATCCGGGCCGACGGGGCCGTCATCCGCAACGTTGTCGATCCCGCGCCTCGCACGCAGGTTCTCGGGAGCCGATCCCGGCCGGATTGGCTAAGCGACGAAGCGGCGACTCGCCCATGGCGCCGTCCAGGGGTCGCCGCGTCCGGTCGTCCCCGTGACGCGGTGGCTTCGCGCCGACCGCGATGAGACGTGGGCGGATCGCGGGAGCGACAGCCCAGACCGGAGACCCGCGATCGAGAGACGCTTGCCGGGCGAACCGCGAACGGAGACGGCTCGCTTCGGCAGATCGATGTTCGCGGACCTTCGCCGCCGCGGACGGATCAATCGGATTTCATCGCCCCCGACCCAGTGGGCTCGGCGTTCCGGCGCTCTCGGATCACCCTGACGCTGGACGCCGTCTCCCGGAGCGCCCGCAGGAGCTCGCCCTCGAACAGGAGGGCCGACCCGTAGTGGAACTCCAGGTCCAGGGGGCGGCGCGAATTCATCGCGAGCGAGGCGCTCTGCATCGCGACCAGGCGTCCGGCCCCGTCGAAGAGCCCGGAGCCCGATCCGCCATAGCCGTCGTTGCAATCGTGGCGGGCGCGCCGGATCCCGTCCTCGCTCGGCGGATCGATTTGGCGGATATGGCAGCTTTCGAGGCTCGATGGTCCGCGATAGTTCGCGTGGCCGGCGGCAGAGACCATCGTCACGGCCAGATCGATCGCACCGGCCGCCAGGTCCGGCGCCGTCGGCAGGGGCTGGGGCTCGGCGCCCTGCACCGGCTCCGACAGGCGCAGGATCGCCCAATCGTCGGTGATGTGCAGCGCGCCGGCCTCGGGCGCCGTCCCGAGCCGCAGACTCGCGGGATCGAATTGGTAGTTGCGTCCGCCGATCTGGAAGTAGCAGTCGGCCACGTCCCGCGTCGTCTCGAGTTGGCGGTTCCGGAAGTTGTGCGCGTTGAGCACCACCACGGACGGGTCGCCGATCAGCCATGCGGCGGCGGCCTTCTGCGGCACGCCGTCCGCGCGGCGGCAGTACAGGACGCCCGCCCCGGGAAAGCGCGCGACGTCGCTCCCGGTCATGTCGCGGCGGCCGTCGTGGGGATAGAGCGCGGCGAGCTGCGCCGCGGCGGCCGGATGCACGCGGACCTCCGGGGCCGCGGGCTCCGCCGAAAGCCATAGGGCGCAAGTCAGCGCCAGGACGCGCCCGATCCGCCACCGCCGGCCATCCATGGCCATTCGCTCGCCTCTCCCCGCCGTCCGCTTCGTTCCGTAGGGCCGATCCGTCCTTTGTGCGACGCCGTCCGCGCGCGGGTCAAGCGACCGAAACCAAAGAAGAAATCATCCTGCGAGCGGTTGCCGGTTTCTCCCGACAAAATATGTTTGATCGCGCAAAGACATTCGTTTCGCGAAATGCTTATAGATGAACGGCGAACGAACAGTAATAAGTTCCTCATAAGATCTCGATATCTTAATTGATTCTTATGGTGAGCTGAAAATCGGCAACACTGCTTCGCAACGCCAACGCGAATAGCCACGCACGACCGCAAGGTCGAACGACGGGGCGGCCAGGCCAGGAGACGCCAAGATGCGCACACTTCTCAGTTCGGTTTCATTGCTGGCGATCGTCGCCCTCGGGCCGGTCGCCCTCGCGAGCATGGCTTCGGCCGGCGACAAGCTCGTCGATCTGTCGAACAGCGACGAAAACTGGGTGATGCCCGGCAAGAACTACGACTCGGACAACTACAGCAAGCTCAAGCAGATCAACCGCGACAACGTCAAACAACTGAAGCCGGCCTGGACGTTCTCCACCGGCCTGCTCAACGGCCACGAGGGTGCGCCGCTCGTCGTCGACGGCAAGATGTACGTCCACACCTCGTTCCCGAACAACACCTTCGCCCTCGGGCTCGACGACCCGGGCCATATCCTGTGGCAGGACAAGCCCAAGCAGAACCCGGCCGCCCGCTCGGTCGCGTGCTGCGATCTCGTCAACCGCGGCCTCGCCTACTGGCCCGGCGACGGCAAGACGCCGGCGCTGATCCTGAAGACCCTGCTCGACGGCCACGTCGCCGCGCTCAATGCCGAGACCGGCGAGACGGTGTGGAAGATCGAGAACTCCGACATCAAGGTCGGCTCGACGCTGACGATCGCCCCTTACGTCGTGAAGGACAAGGTGATCATCGGCTCCTCGGGCGCGGAGCTCGGCGTGCGCGGCTACCTCACCGCCTACGACGTGAAGACCGGCGCGCAGGTCTGGCGCGCCTACGCCACGGGGCCCGACAAGGACCTGCTGCTGGCCGACGACTTCAACATCAAGAACGCCCATTACGGCCAGAAGGGCCTCGGCACCGCGACCTGGGAGGGCGACGCCTGGAAGATCGGCGGCGGCACCAACTGGGGCTGGTACGCCTACGATCCGGGCACCAACCTGATCTACTTCGGCACCGGCAATCCGGCGCCGTGGAACGAGACTATGCGCCCCGGCGACAACAAGTGGACGATGACGATCTTCGGCCGCGACGCCGACACGGGCGAGGCCAGGTTCGGCTACCAGAAGACCCCGCACGACGAATGGGACTATGCCGGCGTCAACGTGATGATGCTGTCGAACCAGAAGGACAAGGACGGCAGGGACCGCAAGCTCCTGACCCATCCCGACCGCAACGGCATCGTCTACACGCTCGACCGGACCGACGGCTCGCTGGTCTCGGCCAACAAGATCGACGACACCGTCAACGTGTTCAAGTCGGTGGATCTCAAGTCCGGCCAGCCGGTGCGCGATCCGGAATACGGCACCCGGATGGATCACCTGGCCAAGGACGTCTGCCCCTCGGCGATGGGCTATCACAACCAGGGCCACGATTCCTACGATCCGGAGCGCAAGGCCTTCTTCATGGGGATCAACCACATCTGCATGGATTGGGAGCCCTTCATGCTGCCCTACCGCGCGGGACAGTTCTTCGTCGGCGCGACGCTGAACATGTATCCCGGCCCGAAGGGCGACCGGCAGAACTACGAGGGCCTCGGCCAGATCAAGAGCTACAACGCCATCACCGGCGCGTTCCAGTGGGAGAAGATGGAGCGCTTCGCGGTGTGGGGCGGGACCATGGCGACCGCCGGCGACCTCGTCTTCTACGGAACCCTCGACGGCTACATCAAGGCGCGGAACTCCGACAACGGCGACCTCCTCTGGAAGTTCAAGCTGCCGTCGGGGGCGATCGGCTACCCGATCACCTACACCCACAGGGGCGACCAGTACGTCGCCATCTACTACGGCGTCGGGGGCTGGCCGGGCGTGGGCCTGGTGTTCGACCTGCAGGATCCGACCGCCGGCCTCGGTGCGGTCGGTGCGTTCAAGAAGCTCGCCAACTACACCCAGATGGGCGGCGGCGTGATGGTGTTCTCGCTGAACGGCAAGGGCCCCTACGACGACCCGAACGTCGGCGAGTACCAGCAGGCCGCCAAGTAAGACGGCACATCGGCCGAGCAAGACCGCAGGCACGACCGAACGACCGTCCCGCCGGCGCCATGCCGGCGGGACCCCGCACCGAACCATCGGGCGGGACGGAGAACGCGCGGCACGCCATGCCCGACCGTCCGCCGCCCAGGAAACACCGTCGACAACGGGGACGAACGCCCATGCCGCGCAACAGCGGACGATTTTTCGCGATCCATTCCGCCGCCGGCCTCGCGCTCGCCGCCCTCGTCGCAGGCCCTGCGGCGGGCCCGGCGGCGGCGCAGGAATCGGAGGCCCAGGCGATCCAGGCGGAGCCCGGGAAGGGCCCGGCGGCCGTCGCCCCCGACCCCTCGGTCCTGCGCATCTGCGCCTCCGAGAGCCAGGCGCCGCTCTCCCTAGGGGACGGCTCGGGGCTCGAGAACAAGATCGCCGCCGCCGTCGCCGAGGCGATGGGGCGCAAGGCCCGGTTCGTGTGGTTCGCCAAGCCCGCGATCTACCTGGTGCGCGACGGGCTCGACAAGAAGTTCTGCGACGTCGTCGTCGGCCTCGACACCGGCGATCCGCGGGTTCTGAGCACCCGGCCGTACTACCGCTCCGGTTACGTGTTCCTCACCCGCGCCGACCGGGACCTCGACGTGAGGTCCTGGTCCGATCCGCGCCTGAAGCAGGTCGATCACATGGTGGTCGGCTTCGGCACGCCCGGCGAGGCGATGCTCAAGGACATCGGCCGCTACGAGGAGGACATGGCCTACCTCTACGCGCTGGTGAACTTCCGCTCGCCGCGCAACCAGTACACCCAGATCGATCCCGGGCGGATGGTCGGCGAGGTGGCGAGCGGCAAGGCCGACGTCGCGGTCGCCTTCGCGCCCGACATCGCCCGCTACGTCAAGGCCTCCGCGACACCGATGCGCATGACGCCGGTGCCCGACGACACCGTGCGCAGCGACGGCACGAAGATGCCCCACAGCTTCGACCAGTCGATGGGCGTGCGCCGCGACGACGCGGACCTGCTGAAGGCGCTCGATGCCGGCATCGCCAAGGCGCGCCCGCAGATCGAGGCGATCCTCAGGCAGGACGGCGTGCCGCTGGTCGCCGCATCGCACTGACGCCCGCCCGTCCTCAGCCTCCCGCGTGGCGGCGCCCATGCCGGGACATGCGTGAAGGGATCAGAGTTTCCAAGATGAAGACACGCCACAGCGTTCTCGCCGCCTTCCTCGGCCTCGCGACGATCATGGCCGGGATGCCCGTCCTGGCCCAGCCGTCGGCGGGACCGGGCAGCGGCCTCGCGTTCCGCAACACCGTCACCGGCGAGCCGCTCGACACTGCCCAGGGCAAGGAGGGCGGCCGAGACACGGCCGCCGTGAAGACCTTCTTCGAGACCGGCAGAAACCTCTACATCGACGACAAGTCGTGCCTGCGCAACGGCGAGAGCCTCTTCTCCACGTCCTGCTCGGGCTGTCACGGACATCTTGCCGAAGGCAAGCTCGGACCGGGCCTCAACGACAACTATTGGACCTATCCGGCCAACGCCGAGGATACCGGCTTGTTCTCCACCATCTTCGGCGGCGCCAACGGCATGATGGGGCCGCACAACGAGAACCTCACGCCCGACGAGATGCTCCAGGTCATCGCCTGGATCCGTCACCTCTACACCGGTCCCGCCAAGGACGCGGTCTGGCTCAACGAGGCGCAGAAGAAGCATTACACGCCCTACCAGCAGGGCGAAGTCATTCCCAAGGACGCCAAGGGCCAGTGCAAGCCGCTGGAGGACTGACGTTCCTGTGGGATCGGATGCCGCGCCTCGAAGCGCGGCGAGAAGCGGCGGGACCGCCGGCGTTCGATAAGACGGAGGAAACCATCATGCGGATGTTCATCGTTGCGGCGGCCCTGGCCGTGGGGACTTCCGGCCTCGCGCTCCCGGCGCTGGCCTACGACGGCACGAAGTGCAAGGCGGCGGGCAATTGCTGGGAACCCAAGCCCGGCTTCCCCGAAAAGATCGCCGGCTCCAAGTACGATCCGAAGCACGACCCGAAGGAGCTGAGCAAGCAGGCCGACTCCATCAAGCAGATGGAGGAGCGCAACAAGCGCCGGATCGAGAACGCCAAGAAGACCGGCAAGTTCGAGTACGACGTTGTCAAGATCTCGGCGAACTGAGTTTTCGATCACGAACGGGCCGTCCGGTGTTTCCGGGCGGCCGCCCGCGCCACACGGTTCAAGGCCCTGAATGAATACGCTCCGCACCGGCGACGCGATGCTCACCGACTGGCGCGATTCCGCCGGCCGCTTCGAGCGCGAGGTCGGAAGGGCGGTGGTCGGCCAGGAGCGCGCCGTCCGGTTGATCACCATCGCGATCTTCGCCCGCGGCCACGTTCTGCTGGAGGGCGACGTCGGCGTCGGCAAGACGACCCTCCTGCGCGCCGCCGCGCGGGCGTTGGGCGGCGCCTACGAGCGCGTCGAGGGCACCGTCGACATGATGCCCTCGGACCTGATCTACCACACCTATCTCGCCGAGGACGGTCGGCCCCGCGTCGAGCCCGGCCCGGTGCTGCGGCGTTCGGAAGACCTGTCGATCTTCTTCTTCAACGAGATCAACCGCGCCCGCCCGCAGGTCCACGCCCTGCTTCTGCGCCTGATGGCCGAGGGCAGCGTGCGCGCCTTCGAGCGCGACTGGCGCTTCCCGCACCTCCAGGTCTTCGCCGACCGCAACCGCGTCGAGCGCGAGGAGACCTTCGAGCTGCCGGCCGCCGCCCGCGACCGCTTCTTCATGGAGATCGGCCTGGAGGCCCCGCGCGATGCCGCGGTTCGCCGCGACCTCGTGTTCGAGCCGCGCTACCACGACACCGACGCCCTGGTCTCCGCTCTCTCCGAGGGCGTGCTCGACCATGCCGCGACCGGCGGCGTGGCCCGCGCGATCCAGCACGGCATCCAGGCCTCGCCGGAGATCGAGACCTACGTCGTCGCCCTGTGGGAGGCGCTGGTGCGCCCGGCCGAGGCCGGCATCCGGCTGCCCGGCATCGACACGGGTGCCCTGGTGCAAGGTGGCGCCTCGCCGCGGGGCGTCGCCTTCCTGGTGCGTGCCGCCCGCGTCCGCGCGTGGCTCGAAGGCCGGGACTGGCTCGTGCCCGAGGACGTTCGCGACGTGTTCGGGCCGGTCATGGCGCACCGCGTCTTCCTGGAGCCGGTCTACGAGATGCGCAGGGACACCATCGTACCCGCCCTCTGCCGGGCGGTGTTCGAGACGGTGGCGGCGCCGTGAGCGCCCCGCCCGCCGACATCGTCTACCGCCCGCGTGGGCGGCCGCGCGGATTCCGCCCCGGCACCCATCGCGGTCGGGATACGGGCGGCCCCGGCATCTTCCGCGACCAGGTGCCGTTCCTGCGCCTGCCGGACGCACGCCGCATCGACCTGCGGGCATCCCTGCACGACCCGTTCGAGGGGACCTGGGTCCGCCGCTTCGCGATGCGCACGGCGGTCGAGGTCTGGGTGCTGCTCGACCTCTCGGCCTCGATGCGCTTTTCCGGCGCAAGCCGTCGCATGGACCTCGCGCTCGATCTCTGCCGCGGGCTCGCCGCCTCCGCCACCCGCATCGGCGACGGATTCGGTCTGATCGCCGCCGACGCGACCGTCCGCGAGGACCTGACGCTCGCGGCCACCCGCCGTCCGGGCTTGGCCCTCGACGGGGTGGAGCGGCTCGCGGCCGTCGCGCCGCGCGGCCGGAGCGCCGAGGGCCTGATCGAGGCCGCCCGCCGTCTTGCGGGGCGGCCCAAGATCGTCTTCCTCGTCTCCGATTTCCGCTGGCCCGAGGCGCTGATCGCGCAGGTGTTCGAAGGGCTCGCCTTCCACGATGTCGTCCCCGTGCTGCTGGCCGACTCGGCGGAGGATGCAGGCTTGCCGGCCTGGGGGCTCCTGGAGCTCGACGATCTCGAAGGGGGCGGGCGGCGGGTGGTGCTCATGCGGCCGGCGCTGCGCCGGCGCTGGCGGGCGCGCGAAGAGACGCGCCTTACCGCGCTCGACCGCGTCGGCGCCGCCTACGGACGGCCGCCCTTTCGCCTCGAGGACCGCTTCGACGCCGAGGCCCTGAGCCGCCACCTGATGGCCACGTGACGATGCCGGGGTCCTTCCCTCCCCGCCGCGTCGCGCCGCGGATCTGCCTCTTGCTGGCGACGCTCGCCCCCGCGGCGGCCGCGGCCCAGGTCCGGTCCGTCGAGGTGCGCAGCCCGCGCCCCTTCGGCTACTTCGTCGGCGACCTCGTGGAGGCCCAGGTCGACCTCGTGGTCGATGCCGGCTTCTCGCTGCAGCCGGCCTCCCTTCCGCAGCCCGGCCCGCTCGCCTACTGGCTCGACCTGCGACGGGTCGCCGTGGCGGAGACTGCGCGTCCGGACGGGGGCAGGCGCCTGCGCCTGAACCTGACCTACCAGACCTTCTACGCGGCGCTCGACGCGCGCCCGCTGGAAATCCCCGGTTTTGCCGTGACACTGGTGAGCGAGGCCGCCCAGGGGCGCACCACCGCCCGGGCCGACGTGCCCGGCTGGTCCTTCACGACCTCGCCGCTGCGCGAGATCCAGCCCGCCCGCCGGGACGACCCGGTCGACTCCATGCGCCCGGACGGCACGGTCGGCCCCCTCGATCCGCAACCCGCGCTCGTCGCCTCCGGGGGGTTCGCGGCGGCCGCGCTCGCGGCGCTGGCCGCACTCGCCCGCGACCGGGCATGGCCCCCCTTCCGGCCGCGGCGGGTGCGCAGCTTCGCCTCCGCGCGCCGGCACCTGCGCCGGCTGAAGGCCGGGGCCGGCTCCGGGGCGGCGGCGGACGCCGCCTATCGCGAGGGCCTGCGGGCGCTCCACCGGGCCATCGACGCCGCGGACGGGCGCCGGGTGCTGGCCGACGACCTGCCCGCCTTCCTCGGCCGCCATCCGGCCCTGGCCGCGCAAGGCGACCGGCTGGCGGCGTTCTTCTCGGCCTCGCGGCTCGCCTTCTTCGGCCGCGATACCGCGGGCGCCCGCGGCCTCGTCTCCTGCGCCGCCCTCGACGAGACGGTGCGCAGGCTCGCCGCCGACGAGCGGAGGACCTGAGGCATGCTCCGGGCCCTAACGGACACGGTCGCGCGCTACGGTTTCGCGACGCCCCCCGTCCTGTGGCTGCTGCCGCTGGCACTGCTGCCGCTTGCGGTCTCAGCCCAGCGTCGCAGTGCGGTCGCCGCCCTCTCGGCCGCGCCCGTGGACGGCGTGTCGCGGGCGGTCGGCCTCGCGCTCGCGCTCGCAGGCCTCCTCGCGGTCGCCGGGCTCGTCCTGGGGCTCGCCGGCCCCTACCGAAGCGGGGAGACCGTCACCCGCATCGGAGTCGGCGCGCAGGTCGCGATGCTGATCGACCGCTCGGGCAGCATGAACGAGACCTTCGCGGGCCGGCAGCCCTCGGGCGGGATGGAGTCGAAGGCGGCGGCCGCGCGGCGGCTGCTCGGCGCCTTCGTCGGCACCCGCGCCCACGACCAGTTCGCGGTCGCGGCCTTCTCGACCGCGCCGATGCTGGCGCTGCCGATGACCGACCGGCACGACGCCGTGCGCGCCGCGATCCGCGCCATCGACCGGCCGGGCCTCGACTACACCGACGTCGCCCGCGGGCTCGGCATGGCGCTGTCGCAGTTCGGGCCCGAAACCGGCGCGATCTCCCGCGTGGTCCTGCTGGTCTCCGACGGGGCGGCGGTGATCGATCCGAAGATCCAGACACAGCTCCGGGCCGCGTTCGCCCGCGTCCGGCCGAACCTGTATTGGCTCTTCCTGCGGACCCAAGGCTCGCCCTCGATCGGTGACCGCCCGCCCGGCGAGGACACGCCCCAGGCCGCACCGGAGCGCCACCTCGACCTGTTCTTCAAGAGCCTCGGCGTGCCCTATCGCGCCTTCGAGGCGGAAGGGCCGGAGGCGGTGGCCGACGCCATCGCCCGGATCGAAAGCCTGGAGCGCGACCCGATCCCCTATACCGAGACCCGGCCGCGCCGGGACCTCGCGGCGGCCGCCTACGTGCTGGCGGCCGTGGCGCTCGCGGCCCTGGTGCTGGCCAAGCTCGCCGAGGCGGACCTCCGCCGCGCGCCGGAAACCGGCCGGGCCGCTCCCGGTCCGCCGGCCGAGGCGCCGGCCCGGACGCTTGCCGCATGACGCCCCTCGCGCCCTCCGCTCCCGGCGCCGTCCGGTGGACGAGGCCCCTGCCCGGCCCTTGGCGTCGCGCGCGGCCCGGGCTCCTCGTCGCCCTTCCAATCGTGCTGGCGCTGGCAGCCCTGGTCTCTGCCTGGGGCGCCTGGCGGACCGTGGACGCCGAGCGGGCCCGGACCGCACTAGCGGCCGGGCGCGAGGTCGCGGTGCCCCTGGACGCGCCGGCCCGGCTGGTCCTGGCCAAGGTCCTGTTCCTCGCCGTCCGCGAACGCACGGAGGAGGCCGAGGCGGCGGTCGCGGCGCTGGAGCGCGCCGGCAGCCCCGAGGCGGCGCGAGGGCGCCACTGGCTGGCCAATGCCCGCCTGCGGCAGGCCTTCGCGCATCTCGGCCGCGGCGACCTCGATCCGGCCGGCCCGCTCGTCGCCCTGGCGCGGGCCGATTACCGCCGGGCGCTCACGGCGGAGCCGGGTTTCTGGGACGCCAAGTACAATCTCGACGTGGCCTCGCGACTTCTGCGCGACTTCCCCGAGATCGAGCGCCAGGGCGGCGACGACCTGAAGGCCGAGCCGAAGACGATCTGGACGGAGATTCCGGGCCAGCCGCGGGGGGCGCCGTGAACGCGCATCTCGCCCGCAACCTGCGCGATCCGCGCTTCGCGGCGCTGGCGGGGGCGCTGGCGCTAACGGCCCTCGCCGTCTTCGTACCGCCGCTCGCGCTGACCCGCAGCGGCGTGGCGATGCTGGCGGTCGTCGACATCACCGGCAGCATGACGGTGCGCGACTATGCCGGATCGGACGGAATGCCCGCGAGCCGCCTCGACACCGCGAAGGCCGCGTTGCGGGCCGCCCTCCCCGGTCTGCCCTGCGGCTCGAAGGTCGCGCTCGGGCTGTTCACCGAACGCCGGACCTTCCTGCTGTTCGAGCCGATCGAGGTCTGTGCCGACTTCGCCCCCCTCGACGGGGCGATCGCGGCGCTCGACTGGCGCATGGCCTGGGAGGCCGACAGCCGCGTCGCCGCCGGCCTGCATCGCGCCATCGCCATGGCGGCCGAACTTAAAACCGATCTCGTCTTCCTCACCGACGGTCAGGAGGCGCCGCCCCTGCCGGGCGCGCCGACCTATATCGATTTCCTCAATGGCT
>CAZZZJ010000002.1:29497-43137 GCA_964658355.1 Beijerinckiaceae bacterium | reverse complement strand
GGAGAGGGATGCGATGGACGAGAAGGTTGCTTTGGTGACCGGGGCGGGTTCCGGGCTCGGACGCGTCGTTGCGGCGGCGCTCGGCCGGGCCGGGTACGCCGTGGTGCTGGCCGGGCGGCGGCGCTCGGCCCTGGAGACGGTGGCGGGCGAGATCGGTGGGTCGTTGCCGGTGGAGACCGACGTGACCGATCCGGCCTCCGTGGACCGGCTCTTCGCCCGGGTCGCCGAGGCGCATGGACGCCTCGACGTGCTGTTCAACAACGCCGGCATCTTCACGGCGGCCGCCGCCATCGACGCGGTGCCGCTCGCGGATTGGCGCGCCAGCGTCGACACCAACCTCACCGGGGCGTTCCTGTGCACGCAGGGCGCGTTCCGGATCATGAAGCGCCAGGCCCCCCGCGGCGGGCGGATCATCAACAACGGTTCGGTCTCGGCCCACGTGCCGCGGCCGCACTCGGCGCCCTATGCGGCGACCAAGCATGCGATCACCGGGCTGACCCGCGCGACCTCGCTCGACGGACGGCCCTACGACATCGCCTGCGGCCAGATCGACATCGGCAACGCCGCGACGGAGATGACGGACGGGTTCGCCGCGGGCGTCCGCCAGGCCGACGGTTCGATCCGGCAGGAGCCCGTCATGGATGCGCGCCACGTGGCCGAGGCCGTGGTCTACATGGCCGGGCTGCCGCTCTCGGCCAACGTCCAGTTCATGACGCTGACCGCCACGACGATGCCGTTCATCGGCCGCGGCTGATCCGGAGATCCGCCGAATTTTTGCCAAGCGCCAGCCGGGCGCCTAGAGGATGGCGCAGAGGGCCGACGCGCCGGTTGCCCGGCGCTGGAATCCACCCGAAATCCGAGTCCACGACCCGCAGACGGGTCCGAGAGCCGTGTCCCGATGCTGATGCAGCCGCAGTCCAAGATCGAGGCGAAACCGGCCGCCGACCCCGTCGCGCGGCGGCGCACCTTCGCGATCATCTCGCACCCGGATGCCGGCAAGACCACGTTGACCGAGAAGCTGCTGCTGTTCGGCGGCGCGATCCAGCTGGCAGGCGAGGTCAAGGCCAAGCGCAACCGGGTCTCGACCCGCTCCGACTGGATGGGCATCGAGAAGGAGCGCGGCATCTCGGTCGTCACTTCGGTGATGACCTTCGAGTACGGCGACTGCGTCTTCAACCTGCTCGACACGCCCGGCCACGAGGACTTCTCGGAAGACACGTATCGCACGCTCACGGCGGTGGATTCCGCCGTGATGGTCATCGACGCGGCCAAGGGCATCGAGGCGCGGACGCGGAAGCTGTTCGAGGTCTGCCGCCTGCGCGACATTCCGATCGTCACGTTCGTGAACAAGCTCGACCGCGAGGCGCGGGAACCCTTCGAGCTGCTCGACGAGATCGAGAAGACGCTGGCGCTGGACGTGGCGCCGATCACCTGGCCGATCGGACGCGGCCGCAATTTCGCCGGGACCTACGAACTCGGCGGCAACCGGGTCCGCCGCTTCGATGCGGCCGACGATGCCGGAACCGAGTCGGTCGCGGGCTTTTCCGATCCGTTGTTCGACCGGCTGCTCACCGAGAACGGCGAGGCCGATGCGTGGCGAGAGGAGGTCGAGCTCGCCGAGGGCGGACTGAAACGCTTCGATCTCGATGCGTTCCGCGAGGGACATCTGTCGCCGGTGTTCTTCGGCTCGGCCCTGCGCAACTTCGGGGTGCGCGACCTGATCGACGGGCTCGCCCGCTTTGCGCCGCCGCCGCGCGGGCAGGATTGCGACAAGCGCACCGTCGAGCCGACCGAGCCGAAGATGACCGGTTTCGTCTTCAAGATCCAGGCGAACATGGATCCGAACCATCGCGACCGCATCGCCTTCATGCGTGTCTGCTCGGGGCAGCTCCGGCGCGGCATGAAGGCGAAGCTCGTGCGCACCGGAAAGCCGATGTCGCTCTCGGCGCCGCAGTTCTTCTTCGCGCAGGACCGTGCCATCGCCGACGAGGCGTTCGCCGGCGACGTCGTCGGCATCCCGAACCATGGGACGCTGCGCATCGGCGACACGCTCACCGAGGGCGAGGAGATCGTCTTCCGCGGCGTGCCGAGCTTCGCGCCCGAACTGCTTCGGCGGATCAAGCTCACCGACGCGATGAAAGCGAAGAAGCTACGCGAGGCGCTGCAACAGATGGGCGAGGAGGGCGTGGTCCAGGTGTTCGTGCCGCAGGACGGCTCGGGGGCCATCGTCGGCGTGGTCGGCGCGCTGCAGCTCGACGTGCTGAAGGAGCGGCTGCAGGGCGAGTACGGCCTGCCGATCGACTACGACGCGACCCGCTTCTCCGTGTGCCGCTGGGTCTCGTCGGATTCGGAGACCGACCTCGACAAGTTCGTCGATTCGCACGGCTCAGCGATGGCGAAGGACCTCGACGGGGCACCGGTCTTCATGGCGACCACCGCCTTCTCGCTCCGTTACGAGGAGGAGCGCTATCCGACCGTGCGCTTCACCGACATCAAGGACTACCAGAAGCGGCAGCCGTGAGCGCCGGCGCGGTCTGCGCCTCGATCGAGATGCGCCGGCACGACCTCGGCATCACGGAAGAGTTTGCCGGCGGTCGGCCGGGACGCATTTCCGCGAGGGGAGGCGACAGCCGCTTCGCCTGAAGAGGGTGCCGGGGTCAAAACTTCCCCAGCATCGGGAAATCGATGCTGAGCGTCGATTCCGAGGCCATCGGGGTCTCGCGCTTGCGCGGCTTGCGGTTGAGCACCTGCTTCAGCTTCACCTTCAGCACTGCCATATCGAACGGCTTGAGGATGAACGCGTCGGCCCCGGCCTGGTGGGCGACGTTGATGTCCTCGAAATCGAACGACGTCTCGGTGAGGATGAAGGGGGTGTTCATCAGGGCGTCGTCCCCGCGGATCTCGCGGAGCAGGGCGATGCCGTCGATCGGCTCCATGTCGAGGTCGGCGATCACCAGGGCGTACTTTCGCTCGCGCAAACGTTCCAGCGCCTGAACGCCGTCGGTCACGCCCTCGACATCCGGGAAGCCGATGCGGTTCATCAGCATCACGATGAGGCGGAGGAGCTTTTCCTGGTCGTCGACGACGAGGATCGGGGGCGTGTCGGTCATGACATCGTCTGCGGCATGGATCGGGCCGTGCTCTTGGGTGTCCGGTGGTCAACCTGCACGTAAGGGATGAAGAAACTGCTCCGGGTTTCCATCGCGGTGCACCGGATGTGCCAGTTTCCGCTCAGATGAAGAGGTGGTCGATGCCCTGCTTGGACATTTCCTCCGCCTGAAGTGCGAGCGCGAGCGCGTGGATGGAACCCGCCTTCGGGGTTCCGCGCTGAAACATCGGCATCAAGTTCGCCTTGGCGAAATGCACGTCGTTCGTCGGTGAGCGGATGCTGCTCCGGCAGGAATTCACGAACTCCCGCTTGGTGATCTCGCGCCACTCGCAGATCTGCACGTCGCGATGGCGATCGTCGCCGACGATCCGGTTGAAGGTCTCGTGCACGGACGTGCGCTCGCCTTCGATCACCTGCGCAGCGAAGTTCTGCTCGACGACGAGGAAGCTCGTGATCACCGAGAACTCGTTCTTCTTCTGCGCATGACGGGTGATCTCGCCGATCTGTCCCGCACGGATCTGCGGGTCCGAAGACAGCGCCAGCCGCGAGAAGTAAATCAGGTGAACGAGGCTCGTTCGCTTGGCACGCATCACGGTTCCGGTCCGACGGACGAGATCCCGTTCTAGCGGGGCATCGATAAGGCCCCGTAAACGGCTCCTAACCCGGCAGAAGATGCCGGGATGTCGACGCGCGGTAGCGGGTTTCTGCCGGGCGCCGCGGCGACGATCCAATCATATCAGACACTTGTCGATGGCATGCCGGTTGCGGGATCAGACCCGATCGGGCGACCGCCATCTGGGCGTCGCGCAACCTGCGAAAGACGGCGCGCCATGGACATCTTCACCGCTTTGCAGACGGCGGTCTCGGGATTGAAGGCCCAATCCTACGCCATCGACAACATCTCGGGGAACATCGCCAACTCCCAGACCACCGGTTACAAGCGCATCGACACGAGCTTCGTCGACCTGCTCGCCGAGCAGACGCCGAAGCACGAGGTCGCCGGCACCGTGCTGGCGCAGGCGCAGCTCACCAACAGCCTCCAGGGCAACATCGCTTCGACAAGCGTCGCCACCAACATGGCGGTCAACGGAAACGGATTCTTCACCGTCGATACCAAGACCGGCGATGCGAACGGGCAGAGCACCTTCTCGGGAACGCAGGTCTACACGCGACGCGGCGACTTCGCCGCGGACAAGGACGGCTACCTCGTCAACGGCGCCGGCGGCTATCTGCAGGGCCAGAACTACGATCCGGCGACGGGGCAGGTGTCGAGCACCGGTGCGATCAAGATCGCCAACCAGACGCTGGCGGCGAAGGCCACCACGACCATCAACTACGGCGCGAATTTGCCGGCGACTCCGGCGACGACGAATTCGTCCACTAAGGGATCCTCGCTCTACGCGCCGACCGATACCAGCGTGCTCGTGACCGCGACCGACGGCACCGCGACGGCCGGCAAGCAGATCACCTCGGCGAACGCGTCCGATTTCTACAACAGCAGCATCTCCGGTCCGGCATTGACCGCCTACACGGCCAGCGGCGCACCGGTGAGCGTCAACACCCGCTGGGCGAAGATCCAGGATGCCACCGCGTCCACGCCGGCGGTCTGGAACCTGTTCTACGCCGCCGACAGCACGGCCGACGCGACCAAGACCGCCTGGACCAATGCCGGGACCGGCTTCACCTTCGACAACAGCGGCCAGCTGATCCAGCCCTCGGCCGGCAAGGCGGCGATCAGCAACCTGACGGTCGACGGAACCAATCTCGGCACCGTCAACCTGGCCTTCGACAAGACCACGCTGACGCAATACGCCGCCTCGACCGGTGCGGCGACTACGAACACACTCACGCAGGACGGATACGCTTCCGGAACCCTGAACTCCGTCTCGGTCGGGACGGACGGCAGCATCATGGGCGCATTCTCGAACGGCTCGTCGGTGAAGCTCGCCTCGGTCGGCATCGCCCGCTTCGTCAACCCGGACGGGCTCAAGGCGCTCTCGAACGGGACCTACGCCCAGACGGTCGACTCCGGGGTGCCGCTGGCCGGGCTCAACGGGTCCGCGGTGGTCGGGTCCAGCGTCGAGTCGTCGAATACGGACATTGCGAGCGAATTTTCGAAGATGATCGTTACGCAGCAGGCGTACTCGGCCAACACGAAGGTGATGTCGACCGCGCAGACGATGATGTCGGACCTGCTCAACATCATCCGCTGAGGACGCGCGATCCTTACGAGGCGGTGAGAAAGGACCTCCCACGACATGGCCCTGAACGCCCTCCAGACGGCCACCGCCGGCCTCAAGGCGACCCAGACCGCCATCGGTCTGGTCTCGCAGAACGTCGCCAATGCGAGCACGGCGGGCTACGTCAAGCGGACGATCAATTCGATCTCGTCCGGGGTCGGCAATTCCGGCGTCGCCAGCGGCACCATCACGCGCAGCTTCGATGCGGCCGCCCTCAAGCAGCTTCGCCTCGAGACCGCCGGATCGGCCTACACGAGCACCAAGGCCGACATCGCGCGGCAGGTCGATACATTGTTCGGGACACCGGGCAGTTCGACGGCCCTCGATGGCCTTGTCAACACCTTCACGGAGTCGCTGCAGACGCTGGCCGCGAGCCCGAGCTCGACGGCCGCCCGCACCACGGTGCTCAACGCGGCATCCGGCCTGGCGGGTAGCATCAACAGCATCGCTACGAGCGTCCAGGCCCTGCGCAGCGGGATCGAGTCGAGCCTCGGCACGCAGACGACGAGCGCGAACACCCTTCTCACCGGCATCGCCGCCCTGAACGTGAAGATCCAGTCGACGACGGACGATTCCACCCTTGCCGACCTGCAGGACCAACGCGACCAGCAGATCACGCAGCTGTCGAGCTACATGGACGTCCAGACCGTGGACCAGCGCGACGGCACGGTTTCCATCTCGACCAGCTCCGGCATGAACCTCGTCACCGGCGGCACGGCGGCGACGCTCAGCTTCGATGGCCGTTCGACGCTGAGCGCGAACTCGACCTACTCGACCGATTCCTCGAAGCGCAGCGTCGGCACCATCACGGCGACGACGCCCGGCGGCGGCAAGATCGACCTCGGCGCGTCCGGGGTGCTGCGCTCGGGATCGATCGCAGCCAACTTGGAACTGCGCGACACGACGCTGCCTCAGGTGCAGCGCCAACTCGACGACCTGGCAGCCGGCATGGCGAGCGCACTCACCGATACGAGCACGACCGGCACGGTCAGCGGTACCGGCGCGACCACCGACCTATCCGGAATGAAGGCCGGCAACACGCTGACACTCGCCGTGAAGGCCGCGGACGGCTCGATGCGCAACGTGATCCTGGTGGCATCGAACGGCCCCACGCAGACCGTCGATCCGAGCCAGACCGACGACACCACCGCTTTAGCGCAAACCTTCGACATCTCCGGAGGCGCCTCGACCTACACGGCCAAGGTTCAGGAGGCGCTCACCAGCCTCTCGGCCCGCGCGAGCACGCAAGGCGTGAAGAACGTACCCGCGCTGAGCGCGACCGGCAGCGGCGGCAGCGTGACGGTGACCGGCAGCGGCGGGTTCAGCGTGGCCGCCAGCGCCGCAACGGTCACCGTGCCGACGAGCGCCAGCGACTTCACCACCGGCTACCCGCAGATCGCGCTGTTCGTCGACGGCTCGGGCAAGGGCCTGTTCACCGGTTCGCTCGACTCCGGCTCGCAGCTGACCGGCTTCGCCCAGCGGATCGCCGTCAACCCGGCTCTCACCGCCAACACGGCGGCCCTGACCGCGACGAGCGGCACGAATACCGGCACCGGCTCGACGCGGGCGCAATTCGCCTACGACGCCTTGACCACCGCCCAGCAGACGTTCTCGTCGTCGAGCGGGATCGGCGGTATCTCGGCGCCCTATTCCACCAGCGTGACCACGTTCGCGCAGGACGTCATCGCCGCGCAGGGTGCGGCGTCAGCCAATGCCACGAGCCTCGATTCCGGCCAGAGCGTCGCGCTCTCCACCGCACAGTCCCGCTTCTCCAAAACCGCCGGCGTCAGCGTGGACGAGGAGATGTCGAACCTCATCGCCTTGCAGACCGCCTACTCCGCCAACGCCCGCGTGCTGACCGCCGCGCGCGACATGCTCGACACCCTCCTTCGGATCTGACGGGCCGACCGACCATGACGACGATCAGCCCCTTCGCCGCCGGCAGTTATCAGGCCAACAGGTCGACTTCTCAGCTCCTCACGTTGAAGAGCCAGCTCGACTCGCTGTCGACACAGCTCTCCACCGGGCGCACCGCCGAGACCTATGGCGGCCTCGGCACCGGACGGAGCACGAGCCTTACCGCCCGCGCCACGCTGAGCGCACTCGACGGCTACGACGCCGGCATCGACAGCGCGCAGACCCGGGTCACCTTGGCTTCCACCAGCCTGCAGCAGGTCTCGACCCTGACCTCGACCCTGCGCACCAGCATCACGTCGAGCCTGCAGGACGCGTCCGGCTCAACTGTGACCGCGCAGGTCGGGAAGACAGACCTCGAAGGCGCGATCGACGCCCTGAACCAGAGCGCGGCCGGGCAGTACCTGTTCGGCGGCCGCAGGAGCGATACCGCGCCGGTGAAATCGAGCGATGTCATCCTCAACGGAGACAGCACCACGACGCCGAAGCAGGACGGCCTCGCCACGCTCGTGGCCGAGCAGAAGGCGGCCGATCTCGGGACAGACGGCCTCGGCCGTCTGCAGCTCGGCCCGACGAACGCCGGAAACAGTTTTCGGCTCTCCGAGGATAGCGCCGACACCACCGGCGAGACCCGGGCGAATTTCGGGTTCGGTATCCCCTCGGCGCCGACGACGACCGGGACCGCGATCACCGCGACGGCCGACCCGACCCATACGGCCAAGGCCGCGACGGTGACCACGCTCGACCACGCACCGGTGGTCGGCGAGCGTTTCCGCGTCACGGTCAACCTCGCCGACGGCGGCCAGAAATCCTACGACCTCACCGCCACGTCGCCCGTCCCCGCGGGCTCGACGACCGCCTTCGGCATCTTCGGCACACCCGCGGCGGCGGCGGCCGGCCTGAACGCCTTCGCGGCGGCGCAGGGCGGCACGGTCGCGGGCGTGCAGAGCGGCAACACTCCGACCCTGACGGCGACCTTCGGCGGTGGCGACTACGCCGCCTACAAGATCGGCCTTTCGAGCCAGCCCGCCGCCGGCGACAGCATCACGATCCAGCTGGCGCTCCACGACGGCACCACGACCAGCGTGACGTTGACCGCAGCGGCCAGTGCCGGCGCCAGTTCCACGAACACCTTCGCCATCGGCGCGGACGTCGCCACCACGACGGCCAACCTCAAGAGCGCGCTCGCAGCCGCGCTCAAGACTGCGGCCGCCGGCCCGCTCTCCGCAAGTTCGACCACGCGCGCCTCGGAGGACTTCTTCTCCGCCTCGACCGCCTCGGGACAGACGCCGAAGCGCATCGATACGTCGGGCGCGACGCCGACCTACAAGGACGCCGCCTCGACCAACACCGTGATCTGGTATCAGGGCGACGCCACAAGCACCGACGCCCGCTCCACCGCGACCGTGAGGGCGGGCACGACGCTCGACGTGGCGGTCGGCGCGCAGGCCAACGAGGTGTCCATCCAGAAGGCGCTGGCAGGTTTCGCGGCGCTGGCCGTCGACGGCATCGCAGACCCGACCGCGAGCACCACCACCGGGCGCTTCGCGGCTTTGAGCAACCGGACCTACGCTCTCCTCGGCAAGGCCTCGAACGAACCGAGCCTGGAATCGATCGCCACCGATTTCGGTCTCGCCTCCAGCACCCTGACCTCCGCGAAGTCCCAGAACGCGGCGACCCGCCTGACGCTGCAGAACACGGTCGACGGGGTCGAGAGCGCGCCGATCGAGGAGGTGGCCTCCAAGCTGCTCGAGGTGCAGAACCGGCTCCAGGCGAGCTACCAGATCACCGCGTCGCTCTCGAAGCTGTCACTCGTCAACTATATGGGCTGAAGGCGGCTGCGGCAGCGCTGCCCAGGACGGTTCAAGGACAAGGCGCGGCGGGACGGGTTGATCGGTCCGGATCCGGCGGACTATTCTTCGGGATCGTCGGGGGAGGAAGTCATCGTGGGATTTCGTGGCGCGACCGGCCTGATCCTGATCGCCGGGATGGCATTCTCGCCCTGCTGCGCACGGGAGCTGGAAAAAGCGCCGGCCGAGACGGCTTCGCAGCCCTGTCCGGAATACGGACGCGGCTACATGCGTGCCCCCGGCAGCGCGACCTGCATGCGCCTGTCCGGCCGCGTGCGCGCCGGCGCCAGCCTCCATGTGGGTCACGAGACCGCCGTCGCGCCGACGGCCGCCGGGCGCTTCGCGATCGACACCCGCACCGAATCCGATCTCGGCCCGATCCGCACCTTCGTCAGGGTCGGCAACGGACGGTGATGAGATCCGCCGGGACGACGGCCGCCGCGCCCTCCCGGCGGCCGAGCTGCACGCGTCGGGTTCGTCGCGACCCGGTCCTACAAACTCCGCGAGAGGACGAGCGGCCTCTCGCCACTGCGTCCGTAGGGTGACGGGGCCCGGGAAGGCTGCCCGTAGACGCTCGGCGTGTTGGCACGGCCGAGGTCGGCCGCGAGCGACTTGATCAACCCTTCGGAGACTGTGCGGGCCGTGCTCAGCACCGCCTGGTTGGCCTCGACGGTGGCCGCGAAGCGACGATGGGCTCCCTTCAGCAACTCGACGCCGACCGGCGCGAAGCGGGCGAGCGCCACGGCGTTGGCCTTCGCGACCTCGAGGCCCTGGAGGTAGGCGCCGGCCAGCGTCGCCTTGGTCTCGGAATCGGCCAGGCCCTCGCGCAATCGCCCGGCGCGGATATGGCCGGTCTCGGCCGCGAGCACGGCCTCCAGCGCCTGCAGGGTGGACATCACCGCGCCGACCAGGGCGTCGGCGCCGGCCGCGTCGGCGACGCGATAGGCTGGATTAAGCTGCATGTCCGCCTCCCGACGGGGCGCTGCCGCCCTGCATCTTCATCATCTCGGAGAACACCTGGTTGGCGATGCCGACGCCGCCGCTTTTCATGATCTGGCTGGCGTATTCCTTGGTCAGCATCGAGCGGTAGACGCCACCGCCCGTGCCGTTCTCGCCGAGCGGTCCATCGGTTCCCTCCGACTGGGTCAGCCGGTCGAGGGAGGATTCGAGGAACATCGATTCGAAATCGTTCGCCGTCTTGCGCGCCTTCTTGGTGGCGGCATCGGACGCCGCCTGGGCGGTCTTCGTCGTCGTGTCGGCCACGGCCCCGGCGATGGCCTTGCCGACGCCGATGGCGGCGGAGACCGCGAAGGTTGCGAGCGGAAGCATCGTCTAGGATCTCCGGAACGAGAGGAAGGCGCGCATCACATCAGCTCGATGTCGGCCTGGAGTGCGCCGGCGGCCTTGATCGCCTGCAGGATCGAGATGAGGTCGCGCGGGCCGACGCCGAGGGCGTTGAGGCCGTCGACGAGGTCGCGCAGCGTCACCCCCTCCTTGACCAGGGCGAGCTTGTTGCCGTCCCCGGTATCGACCTTCACGCCGGTGCGCGGCACCACCGTGGTCCGCCCGTTCGAGAGGGGGGCGGGCTGGCTCACTTGCGGCTGCTCGGTGATCGTGACGGTGAGGTTGCCCTGGGCGATCGCCACCGTCGAGACGCGCACGTCGCGCCCCATGACGATGATCCCCGAACGCTCGTCGACCACCACCCGCGCCGTCTGGTCCGGCTCGACCTTGAGCTGCTCGATCTCGGTGATCAGCCGGATCATGTTGCCCTTGTAGTTGGCAGGGATCTGGATCGTGACGGTGGCCGGGTCCGTCGGCTCTGCGGTGTCGGACCCCATGAAGTCGTTGATCGCCGAGGCGATCCGCTTCGAGGTCGTGAAGTCCGGGTTGCGCAGGGACAGGCGCAGGAAGCGTGCGTCGGTGAGCTTGAATGCGATCTCGCGCTCGATGTTGGCGCCGTTGGCGATGCGACCGTTGGTGGGGACGCCGCGTGTGATCTTGGCCGCGTCGCCTTCCGCCGAGAAGCCCGCGATCGCGACCGACCCCTGCGCCAGCGCGTAGACCTCGCCGTCCGCGCCGAGCAGCGGCGTCACCAGCAGGGTCCCGCCCTGGAGCGATTTGGCGTCGCCCAGGGAGGAGACGGTGACGTCGATGCGCGTGCCTTGCGCCGCGAACGGCGGCAGGCTCGCCGTGACCATCACGGCGGCGAGGTTCTGGGTCCGCATGGTGGCGCCGCGGGTGTTGACGCCGAGTCGTTCGAGCATCGCCTGGAGCGACTGCTTGGTGAACGGAATGTTGTTGAGGGTGTCGCCGGTCCCGTTGAGGCCGACGACGATGCCGTAGCCGACGAGCTGGTTGGCGCGCACGCCCTCGATCTGCGCGAGGTCCTTCACCCGCGACAGTGCCATCGCCGAGGTGCCGCCCAGGGCAAGGAGGGCGACCGCCAGGACGAGGCGCAGGCATTTCCGGATCTTGGCGTGGCGCTGATGCATGCCGGGCTTTTCGGGGTTTCGGACGCTCCATCCCCTGCCAGCGCCGTGCCACGCCTTCGGGAAACCCAACTCCCTGTCGGACATCGGAATTTTTGCTTGGGATGCCGCCGCGGGCGGCATGGCCTCGCGCGTTTCCTGCCCACCCGGCAGGTTCTGCCGGGGTCTTTACCGATCGTTAACCGTGTCGAACCGAAGATCGGCCCAGGCATCACGGCCTGTCGGGAGCCATCGAAGCGATGCGTGTCGAGAACCGTCAGGGGGTCTTCGTGACGACCTCCGCCGGAGGCACGCGCAAGGCGGAGCCCGGGCAGAGCTTTCAGGTCGGCTCCGGGGCCGGTGCCCAGCGAACCTCGGGGACCGGCGCCACCGCCACGCTGGCCGGCCTCGACGCGATGCTGATGCTGCAGAGCGAGCCGGACACCCCGCACGAGCGGCGTCGCCGTTCGGCGCGCCGCGGCCACGATCTGCTCGACGGTCTCGACCGCCTCAAGGCCTCGCTCCTGTCCGGCCGGGTGGCGACCCACGAATTGCTCAGCATCGCAGGACGCCTCTCCGAGCGAGCCGAAACCTGCGGCGATCCGCGCCTCGACGGACTGGTCGCCGACATCGAACTGCGCGCAGCCGTCGAGCTCGCCAAGATCGAAGCCGCCCGCGGGGTCTGAGAATCCGTCGACGAAAGGGCGCGGCAGCCTCGGCCGACCCTCCCATCCAGAGCCATCCCCAAGGGTTGACCGCACCGTGGACCCATGGCTCATACCGTCTCTGGCACCCTCGACTCCGTAGCTCAGCTGGATAGAGCAGCCGCCTTCTAAGTGGCAGGTCTCACCTGGGCCGATCGTTGATTTCCCCTACGTAACAGCGGCGTAGGTCGTTCTGAGAACGGCTCGTCGGACGGCACTCGGACGGCCTTCGCGCCGTCATAGGGCGGAAAGGCTGTTTTGAGTGGCGCTTTCGCGGCGCGAGCCGTTTTCCGAGACGAGGGCGACGATGGCGGCCAGCCTTGGCGACATCGCTCGGTGATGGTCGGATCGATCGTTCCTTGCGGGGCAGCTTCGGGGGGGCGGCGCGCAACATCGCGATGGTGCGGCCCGCGCCTTCCGGAGCTTCGGCGTAAGCGATAGCTTCCTAACCCGGCACAGCGCCGCGCCCCGGAGACCCCAAGGTGGATCGACGGTTCACCCTGCATCCCGCCTCGAACCGATTTGAGCCTGTCCATCTTCGGAAGCGAGGCGGACGCGACGGAGAGTCCGGTCGCATACGTATGCGATGCTTGACGCCGATCGGCGGTCTCCCAAGGGCCGCGGCAAGGCGGCGTTCGTAGACATCAAGGAACTCACCGAGGAACCGCTTCTCCGTATCCTGACGATGAACGGCGTGAAGGCGGTCGTGGACCTGCGTCCGCTCCCGATCTTCGAGCGACCCCGCTTCCGGCACAGGCAGGTGGTCTTCTACCTGCATGATCGTGACATCAGGTACGTCGAGTTCGCCTTGATGGTGCGGCACCCCATGCGGATGGGGACCGCGTTGGCGGCGATGCACGCATCGGATCTTTATGGGAAGATCGAGCCTGCACTCGAAAACGGTCTGTCCCTCTGCCTGTACGACAAGGCTTCCAGGGACCTGAGCTGGTTGGACGAGATGCGACGCCTCGTGCGACTTTCGAAGGCGCGCCTGTCCGAGCTTCACCCCCGTGCGCTGATCGGGATGCCCCTTTGACCCCCTGGGCGTGACCAGCCCCCGCCTCGGCCCGATGCGAAATCGCTCCGAAGCGATTCCCGGCCTCGCGTGTTCGCCCGAGAAGCCGGCAATGCGTCGCGGACGTTTCTCGCCGTGGGGAAGGGCGACCATTCCATTGGGTGCGACACTACCGAAGCACGCCAAGCCGAACGCGTGTTTTCAGGCACCCCGGAGCAAGGGCAGGGACATGTGCCGGCGGGACCGTGCCTTGGACGTTCGCGGTCTTCGCGCGGGACCCGACAGGTTCGTCCCACGACGCCCACGGTTCATCGCATCGGCTCACCGAGCTGGTAAC
>CAZZZJ010000002.1:27798-29397 GCA_964658355.1 Beijerinckiaceae bacterium | reverse complement strand
CAGGTTCGTCCCACGACGCCCACGGTTCATCGCATCGGCTCACCGAGCTGGTAACGCCACGATATTGGCGCCTTGTCTGGATCCCGCATCGAAATTGATGACCGAGCATGCGAGTTCCCGGTCGCGGAATACCGCGCGTCGGTAGCGAAGTGTTGTGCTTCGGCTTGCCCTCGTACTCTGTTCTGCCGATGCATGGCCTCGGCCACGACCGAAGGCTCGCTTCACGGGTCCGCGCATGCCGTCCGTACTTCGCCTGACCGCCTTGGCCGCCGGCGCCGTCCTGTCGCTGGTCGTGACGTCCGTCCACGGCCAGCAATCGGTCCTTACCCTTGCCGATTGGACGGCAACCGTTCCGATCGAGGGACCACGCACCTCGCATGCTGCGTTCGTGTCCGGGAATCGCCTCTACGTGCTGGGCGGCTTATTCGTCACGGGGAACGTGCCGACCTTGCTCGACGATGTGCAGGTCGCTGAGTTGGGCAACGACGGTTCGGTGCTCGGATCGGGATGGCGCGACGCCGGTCGCATCCCGGTCGCACGCTCCGGCCACGGCCTGATTGCCTTCGACGGTCGCGTCTACCTCGTGGGCGGATACTCCGCGACCGGGACGCTGGGCGATACGAACGTCGCCGCGCTTCGAGAGGACGGGAAGCTCGGTCCCTGGGTCCCGAGCCCCAATCGTCTCAACATCCCCAGGTCCAATCTCAGCCTGCAGATGTGGAAAGCTCCCTCGGGCCAGGCGCACCTGCTCGCGATAGGAGGGGTCAACCAAGTCGGATCCGACACGGTCCATTTCGACGAGGTGGAGGTCGCGACGGTTTCCGGCGACGGGTCCGTCGGGCCCTGGCGCGTCTGCCCCTTCCATATGAAGGGCGGTCGATCCGCACCCGGCACCGCGGTGCAGGGCGATGTCCTGATTGTGCTCGGCGGCTGGGGCGACCTCCTCGACGACGTCTTCGGGGATATCCAGACGAGCCCTCTCGGCGAGGATGGTTGTCCAGGCCCGTGGGCGACCTCGCCGCGCGCCTTGCCGCTGCCTGTCTATGGCCATTCGGTGGTCGTCATGGGCGCCACGGGTCCGATCACCGCGTTTGTGCTCGGCGGTAACGCGGGCCAAGGCAATTACTTGAAAACGGTGCAGACCGTATCCCTCGGGAAAGACGGCCGACCGGGAGGCGTCGGTCTCGACAGCCATCTTTTCGCGACGGCCCGCTGGGGCCACGCCACGGTTCGCTACAACGATTACGTCTACGTGATCTTAGGTGCTCGACGCGGTGAGGGCGGGTTCCTGTCCGACGTGCAATATACCCGCGTCCCTCACCCCTGAGATGGCGATCCGACCGACCTCCGTCGAATCGGAGAACTAGCCGGTGACCCTGGAGAGACGGTGTCCGGGGGGCAGGTCGCGAGTGGTGTTCGCGATGGTCCACAGGGCCTCGTTGGCCGCCGGTTCACGCGTGATGGTCCCGAATGGATCGAAGGCGCAATACATCAGGCCCTCCTCCTCGTCCTCATGGCAGAAGAGCAGCCCGATTTCCCTGTCCTCGCTTACCAGAACCGAATAGGCGACGGTCAGTGGCCGCGATAGGGCCTCCGCGA
>CAZZZJ010000002.1:0-27698 GCA_964658355.1 Beijerinckiaceae bacterium | reverse complement strand
TCGCTTACCAGAACCGAATAGGCGACGGTCAGTGGCCGCGATAGGGCCTCCGCGATCTCCGCGGGCAAGCTATCGGGCATCGCGTAGGAAGCCCGATCCGCGATCTCCCGCAGGTCGCAATAGAAGGACATGTCATCGTCGGCCGTCGGGGAAAAGCTCGGCGGCGAGGTCGATATGCGGATCGGCAGACGCATGGTGAAATCCCGTGGTTGGAGGGTATCGGCGACCTGAAGGTCGGTCGCGAGAACAGGAAAAATTCTGGGTGTGGGAGCCTGGCGTCCGATTTCGACCTGAAGGGTTTGCTTCTTCAACTCGCGCGCTCGCAGAAGGCCCGGAAAACGACCTCGTCCCGCTGATCCGTGGTGGTCCATGCCGAAAGCCGTCCCAGGATGTGCAACGCCGCGTGACAGTCCATCTCGACGACCTTGTGCGGCCAGGCGCGATCGAGCGAGACGGTCAGCGCCAACGTGCCGTCCTCGGTATGGAAGCTCATGAGCGCCACGGGACCGACGATGCAGACGGCGACGACGAAACCACCGAGCGTGCGTAAACGGATCGAGGGATCGGTCGGCATTCCCTCGCCGTGAGCAACGATGGTGGCCGCGAGGCGCAGAGCTGCAAAACGGCGAACCGAGCGTCCCGTTCGGTGGATCGGGACATGTCTGCCGTACACCGGCCGCCCGATGCGTCGGGCGTTCCCCACCCGTTGTCCGGGTGCGGCCAGACCGTGCTTCCAGGACAGTACCAGGCAGGTGACCTGCGTGACCCAGTCTCCCGGCACATAGGTCCGGACTCGGACATGGTCATCTCCAGCATCCCCGTCCAGGACAAGATTACCATTCCACCACAGCCGGTGGCGGTCGATGCCATGCCTGTAACGCCGGCTCTTCAGAACGATCTCTGGACCGATCCGGCGCACTTCCACACCACGGTGTTTCTGGATCACCCCGGTGACGTCCGAAAGTTCTTCGACGAGGGCCAAGATCCTGCGTCCGGCCGGAAGATTATCGACCGATGATCTGACCATGACCAAATCCACTTGAAGATTGTCGGGCGCCGGAAGATCAGTCGATAGCCCGCCGATAAAGCGAACCGTCGAAGCGGACCATCTTGTCTCGCCGTAGCCGTCTGAGTGCTTTCGAGACCGTGTTGTCCCTCTGTCCACCATGAGGGGCGTCCCCGCGGAGCTTCACCAGGATTTCCGCGGCGGCGATTCCGGCGTCACCGGCGCGATCGATGACCGCAAGAGCGTCGTCCGCCGTGCTGGGCCGCTTCGTGCCGGCACGGCGCAGCACCGTCCGGGCCCGCCTAGGCTCGGCGGAGGCGTCCGGGGCGAGTGCGACGGGATCCGTGGTTCGTGGCTGGGCCGCCGCTTCGTGCCGCGCCATATCAGGCTCGGACGGACGTCCGTCCTTTCCTTCAAGCCTGCGAATGATGGCGTTACGTTCCCACTCCGCCCCGGCCAGGAACACCGCCTTCAAAACGTTGTGGAGCTGGTCGCCGAAGGATCGAGCGGCAGCGTCCGCAGCTCGATCGCGAAATTCCTCGTCTGTCATCCGCGGTGTCCTCCACGCCTTGTCGAGATAGGCCGCAGCACAGCCCATGTCCAGGAAATAACACATCAAGGAAGGAAGGGAATGCGCAGGCCGATCCCTTAAGGACATGCTTCGGCTTCAGGCCGTGTTCTCGGGCCCTGCAAAACACCGCTGCGACGGGACTTGACGACCTCCGGCCACGCCCAATTCGACGATACTCCGCAGCGATCGCGCCGCGGACATCGGACGCGTTCAGGCATCGGTCTGGCCGGGGGGACCGAAAGCGCGTCGGCGCCGGTCGACCGAGAGCGCAAAACGCCTTGACAGAAAGCTGTAGGCATGAATCCGTGGTGATTCTGCTTCGAGGAGGCTTGTCCGTGTTCACTCCGCCAGACCACCTTTACGCCGCCAGGAAGGTCGCACTGACCAAGCGGATGTTCGAAGAAGCGGGCCACCCCCTGTCGCAGGACGATTGTCGGCGCATCGTCGCTCTGGCGTGGGGGTACGCCAGTTGGAACCACGTGAAGACGGCGATGGATGAGGGGTATGCCCCAGGCCCCTTCGACGAGGCCCTCGCGGGCGAGGACTTCTTGATGGCGCCTGCGGATGCCCCGGGCGCCATGATCGTGGCCCGACGGCGCGGATCCACCGGCAACGCCGTACGGGCCGTGACCCGACTTCCCTTCAACGTGTGCGATTCCTTCTCCTCTCATGTACGCCTGACGAACGACCCGACCGCTCGGTCGGGAAGGAAGGAAGCGGCCCCGTCGTCGGAGGCATGGCTCACGCCGGTTCAGTTCGCCGAGAAAGTGAAGCGCGGCTCGCAACCGCCTCCGGCGATCCTTGCCGAATTCGCGCGGTCGCTTGCTTCGGCCACCCGCGACATCGCCCCGTTCGTTCCCCTCCTTCCCGGCCAGCGTCCCCACCGGTGAAGGCGGGGGCCGGCCAGGACGGCGTGTGATCGGTTGGCCCGCGGCACCGCCTAGCAGGTCCTCCGGCTGCGTCCGACGGCCCCGCCCTCCTTGCTGGGCGGACGCAACTCGGCGGGCGCTACGCCACCGTGACGTGCGTACCGAGACCTCTTGGGCGTCGAACCCCGCCATTCGGCCGAGCCGCGTTTCCGCTTCGCAAGGCGATCCACGTCGAGCCCATCGACCAGTGCGGGAAAGCTTTCGCGCCACATCGCGACCAGTCTGTCCCAGCTGCCGCTCGACACGAGCCGGCGCATGGCGTTTTCCACCACGCGTCCGTCGCCGAAACGCTGCGGCAGCCGCCGCCACGACATGCCCGTCCGCAAGGCAAGGATAACGGCCTCCAGAAGCAGGCGGGCGGGGAGCCCACGCGTGTTCTTGTAGGACAGCTCGACGCTGGGGTGCAGCAGCGGCGCGGAAGCCGCCCACTGCGCGTCGTCGAGTGCCGTCTGTCCGTCGAGCGCATGAAGGCGCGCTGCGCCACCGCGACGCTCGCGCCAATCCTCGGCTCCCACCTTCCACCGGGAGCGGGCGGATACCACCGGCCGCAGGTCGAGGCTTTCCACGAAACCGGGGTCCGATCCCTGCAGCGCGTCGAGGAGGATCTGGTCGCCCGCTGCGTAGATGAACCTGGTGATGGCACGTTCCATCTCGATGGAGTCCCCGCAAGCGGAGGACAGGACCGGCAGGCCGGTCCTCAGGCGGAGCAGGAGGGCGTCGACTACGTCGCGCGTCGAGAGATGCCGGGAATCCGCGCGGCGGCTCGTCACGTCAGGCAGCCGGTCGGCGACCAGTTCCCACCGCCTGTCGTCGATGCGGTGCTCGCCCGTGCTCTTGAGGGCGGCGGCGGCGTCGCCCAGACGCGCGTGGCGCCCCATCGAATGCTCGATGGCGACCTCGACGACATCGCTTTCGAGGCACGATGGGGCCGCGCGATCGTCGTCATGGAGGAAGGCGAAGAAGTCCAGTTCGATGCGCAGGTTCAGGGTCCCCTTCGGCTGTTGCGCGCGCCGGACGACGACCCGTCTCACGAGCCGTGCCAGGGCTAGCGAGAACTCCGACTCGCCCGCCGTGGTCGCCCTGAAGGGCAGGCGCGTCATGATGTGGTCGAGCGTATCGGACAGGGCGCGAAGCCGCTCGTCGGCGCCGAGCACCTCCGGCAATTCGACCAGCGCATCCAGTTTCCCCTCGGCTTCCTTGAGCTGCGCATCGAGCAAGGCGCGTTTCTCGGAGAGGATTTTCGGGGGGTAACCGCCTCGGATGTCCTCGTCGAGAAGGCGCATGAACTCCGCGTGCACGTTCTCGATCTCCCGCATGGCGTCGGCGCGCGCCGACCTGCGCCGGGCTGCCGTCTCGCGAAGGGAACGATCGACGGCGACGGCGAAGTCCTCCTCGTCGACGAAGGACCGTAGTTTCGCCCCGATCGCGTCCAGGACGGCCCGCTCGACGTGCGACGTGATGATCGAATGGGTGCGCGCCCGACAGCCGTCCCCTTCCTGGTAGCGGTTGCAGGTCATCTGCCGGGGCGACATCACGAACCGCTGGCCGGGCTCCCCGCAATCGCATGAAGCCTTGCCCGCCAGGAAGTGCGGGAAGGTACGGGGAGTGGACCCCCGCGGACGCCGGCGTGAATTGACCGCGTAGAAGAGTTCGTCTGGAACGATGCGAAGGTTCTCGAAGTGTGCCTTCGACATCTCGCTCGGATGTCGAAGGACCTGCTTCTGCGTGTTACTCTTGCGGTCGTAGACGGTCCTCGTGAAAGGGTAGAACCAACGGCCCGTATATGCGATCTGACCGAGCATGTTGGCGACGGTCGTTTTCGTCCATTTACAATCCTCGCTCGGCCCGGGAGCACCGCGGGCCTTCATCGCGATGCCGATCTTCCGGTAGGACACGCCGGTCGCCGCCATTTGGAAGACCAAAAGGATTATCTCCGCCTCCGGTCCATACACGACGAGAAAGCCCCTCTCCTCGCCGTAGCGGTAACCGAAGAACTCCCCCGAATGAGCGCCGCCGGCGGCCGCGTGCTGAAACCTGCCCATGCTCAAGATAAGGTTTCGTCGGTCGCGGTCGGCCTCGGCCTTGAGCGCGGCCTCGATCACCTCCTTCTTGGACAGCACCTTCCTGTCGCCTGCGCTGTGGAACTCGACGCCCAACCTCATCAACTCCTCGCAGAGCTCGACGGCGTCATACGTCTCGCGGGACCAACGGTCGAAGTCCTCGACCATGATGATCACGATCTTCCCGGCACGGCAGTCGGCCAACAGGCGCTGGAGACTTTCACGGTTCTTCGTCGTCCTCGCGCTGCGAGCGGGGTCGGCGTAGAGCACGTAGATGGCGTAACCCAGCGACAGCATGTACGCCGTCACGATGCTGATTTGCCGGTCGATGCTTTGCTGCTTCTGCTTGCCGGAAGAGTACCGGGCGTAGAGGGCGACGACGATCAGCTTGTCGGGCGCCGCGAACTTATCCTGCCGCTCCACGTCCAAGTTGGCGCGCAGCGCCATCTGGTCGAGCGGCGACAGGACGCGCGTCTCGTCCCGGTTCCTCAGGTCGACGGCACCGGGAAGCAGGGGAGCGGGCTTGGGATCGTCTTGAGCCATGGCCTTGCCTCCTTCAGGACTTCACGGGTCGGCCGGAACGCGTGTCCCCGAGCGGGCGACGCGATGTCCGGCACAGGGTCGACGCGACAGATTCGGACCCAGGATTTGCGGCCCCGCTTCCACCGACACGTTCGGCGCAGGGGCTGAGTTCGACGCCATCGAGAGGGCTTTGCGTTCTGTCGGGCTCAACGCACGGCGAGGCCGCGATCGCTCCGCAGCGGCCCGATGGACCGACGTGGTGCCGCGCCAGTTGCCGGCTTCGCTGGGCACGATACCGTTCCGCAAGTACGCCCGTGATGCGTTGTCCCTCGTCCTTCATGACCGCGGTCCCTCCTTGCGCGTCGACGATGGGACGTCGGCGTCCCCGCTGTCGCTCCGTGCTCGTCGGGGGGAACTAAGGCCCCGTTCCTGGACTGCAAGGTCGGGGGACAAATCCGTTTCCCCTCGTGTCGGGCTTGGGCTCTCTCCGCCGCCATTGCGACCAATCCTTCGAGCAGCGCATCCATCGCGGTCAGGGACGTGTCCGGCCCGGACGGCCCACGTCGAAAGCGTCTGATCCCCATAGGCAGACCAATCCTTTCTGTTTCGATGTAGCCAGGGCTCGGGCGGCGGGGGCTTGCGCGCAGGCATGACATGCCGCGAAAGCCCGCAGGGGCTCCGGCTCGGTCCACGAACTGATGCTGAGGAACGAATTATATCAGGAAGGATTACGGCCGGCAACGTTTCCTAAGCTGTTCCCTCCGGATCACGTCGCCGACACGATGGCCTAGACGCTTACGATTTATTCGGCGAAATCTCGAAGCCGCACCTCTTATGCTATAACATCAACGTGTTTCGATATTAAATCTGTGACGAGAATTTGTATCGCGATGCAAATCAGCGGTTTTCGTTATGGTTACCGGGTTTCAGATCCACACGCCACACGCGGGGGATCGAGATCATTGCCGGCGATGATGGACTTTCAAATCTGTCGAGCACGATCGACCGGCAACTTGCCTCTCAACTTCGCTTTGAAACCGATCGGTACCGCTTCCTGTAACGCCTGGGCCGAGCGCGAGCCCCTTCTCGTCGTCCGGCAAAAGGATGGCGCGATGCTCGATGTCCTCGCCGGGGCGAAACTGATGGTGAAGGCGTGCCGGTGCCGATTGGGCCAACGTCCGCAAGGCGAAACGAGGCGGCTCGATCCAGAGACGGTACGTGATCGAGATGTGTGCTACGAAGACCATCTCAGAGCTCATCGATGTTGCCTTCTCGGTGTCGCCTTTCATCGGTGCCTTCATTTAGTCTAACGCCGCATCCCACGATGTTCACATCCTCGGCCGCCCGAGCATCACGACGCCGGCACGGCCCTCGTTCATCTACGAAGGGATGCGCCTTCCTATCGGTCGGTCTCCGGCCTCCATGCCGCGATCCCTGGCGATGGTGGAGTCCGATCCCAAGGCTCGGAGCGTCCATGCCGATCCGCCGACACCCCCACGGCGGTCAGGGTGCGGCCATCCTGACATCGGTCGTGCGGAGCTTGTCGTTGAGTGTGGGCGGGTCCCCGGCCGAGCCAGCCCGAGGGATCGCGGGCCGAGGGCTCCCAGCCCGATCCGGGCGGCGACGGCCCTTGCGTGGATCGTTCATTACCGAAGGCTCGAAGGTGGACGGACAGATCTATGCGCGTGCTTTTGATCGAGGATGACCGGATGATCGGCGAAGGGCTTTCGCACGGCCTCTCGGTCGAGGGCTATTCAGTTGATTGGGTCCGCGACGGCGCGACGGCCGAAACCGCGATGCGCGACGGCGGCCATGCGCTCGTCCTGCTCGATCTCGGCCTGCCAGGCGGGGACGGCCTCCAGGTCCTCCGATCCGCCCGGGCGGCGGGCATCGATACGTCGGTCCTCATCGTCACGGCCCGGGACGGCCTCGACAGCCGCATCGCCGGCCTCGACCTCGGGGCCGACGACTACCTGGTGAAGCCGTTCGAGTTGCGCGAGTTGCTGGCGCGGATGCGGGCCATCCTCCGGCGACGGGCGGGACGGGCGAGCGCCCGGCTCGTGGCCGCCGACACCGAGCTCGATACCGAGACCCACGCCCTGTCCCACGCCGGCACCGTCGCGTCGCTGTCCGCCCGCGAGTACGCCCTGATGCACGCCCTGATGGAGCGGCCGGGCCGCATCCTGTCGCGGGCCCAGATCGAGGAACGCATCTACGGATGGGGCGAGGAGGTCGAGAGCAACGCCGTCGACGCCATCATCCTCACCATCCGCCGCAAGGTCGGCAAGGGCGCGATCCTCAACGTCCGCGGCGCCGGCTGGATGGTGCCCAAGCCATGAGGCCCGTTTCCCTGCGCCGGACCGCGCTCGGATGGATGACAGCCCTTCTCGCCGGCATCGGCCTTGCCGCCATGCTCGCGGCCTACGTCCTGGCGCAAAGGGAAGCATCCGATTTCCTCGACGGGCAGTTGCGTCAGGTCGCCCTCAACGCCGGCTCCGGACTCCCGGACGCGGACGCACCACCGGCCGCCGACCAGGATCCGGAGGACCAGCTCGCCGTCACGATCTGGAAGGACGGGCAGCTCCTACGCAGCGACCGCGGCGTCGACGAACGGCGGCCCGAGCGCACCGGCTACGCGGACATTGTCATGGGCGGGGAAACCTGGCGCACCTATGCGACGGCCAACGGCACCACGATGGTCCGGGTCGCGCAACGCGAGGTGGTCAGGACCGAGTTCGCCCGGCACGCGGCACTTGGAGCCTTGGCCCCCCTGCTCCTCCTGATCCCGCTGTCGTGGATCGTGGTCGGGTGGGCGATGAACCGGGTCCTCGGGCGGCTGGACGATCTGGTGCAGGACCTGGCGGGGCGGGGCGCGACGGCGAACGGCCCGCTAGCCGCGCGTGGCGTGCCGGCCGAGGTCGCGCCGCTGGTCGAGGCCATGAACGGCCTGATCCTCCGTCTGCAGGCCGCGCTCGACGCCCAAAAACGATTCGTCGCCGACGCGGCGCACGAGCTGCGCACGCCGCTCGCCGCGATGCAGATCCAGATCGACGCCCTCGTCGGGGATGATGGCGAGCGCCGCACGGCGCTCGCGGGGGGCATCAATCGCGCGAGCCGCCTGGTGGATCAGCTCCTCCGCCTCGCCCGCCTCGACGACGACATCGTGGAAGGTCGAGGGTCCGTCGACCTTGGACAGCTGCTTCTGGACTGCGTCGCCGACCATGTCGTAATCGCGCAAGGCAAGGACATCGACCTCGGCGTGGAGATCGAGGCCCCTGCGAGGATTCCCGCCGTCGAGGACGAGCTCAGGACGCTTTTCGCGAACCTGATCGACAACGCCGTTCGCTATACCCCCCCGGGAGGGCAGGTCGACGTCACGCTCCGGCTCAGGGACGGGAAGGCCGTCGTGATGGTGCGCGATACCGGATGCGGCCTGCCGCCGGGTAGCGCATCGCGTCTCTTCGACCGTTTTTACCGCGCCGCGCCGCCGGGGGTCGAAGGGACCGGTCTCGGCCTGGCGATCGCCCGCCGCGCCGCAGAGCGAAACAGCTTGAGCCTGACGGTCGAGAACCGCCGCGACGGGCAAGGGGTTATAGCGGTGGTCTGTTCGCAGGCCTGAGAACTTCCCTGCGCTCCCCGGGGCCTGCGCTCATTCTGTCCTCATTCTGGCCGGCTATCACTCGCCACGACGATGACGGACGGGAGTCGGCAATGGGCGGGATACAGGGCCGGATCCTGAACAAGGTCCCGGAGGTCACCGCGGCCTTCTGGGTCATCAAGATCCTCTCGACGACGGTCGGCGAGACCGGTGCCGACTACCTCGCCGTCAACGTGGGCCTCGGCGCTGCGACCACGACCGCGATCACGGCCACCCTCCTCGCCGGGGCCCTCGCCCTGCAGGTCCGTGAGCGGCGCTACGTGCCCTGGATCTATTGGGTGACCGTGGTTCTCGTCAGCGTGGTCGGCACGCAGGTCACCGACATCCTGACCGACAAGCTCGGCGTCAGCCTCTTCGTGAGCACGGGCGTGTTCGCTTGCGCCCTCGCGGCGGTGTTCGCCGTCTGGTTCGCGACCGAGAAGACCCTCTCGATCCATGCCATCGTGACCCGCCGGCGCGAGGCGTTCTATTGGCTCGCCATCCTCCTGACCTTCGCGCTCGGGACTGCGGCGGGCGACCTCGCCACGGAGGCGCTCGGGCTCGGCTTCAATCTCGGCGTCGTCATTTTCGGCACGGTCATGGCCGCCCTCGCGCTCGCCCGTAGCCTCGGCGCGAACCCGATGGCGACCTTCTGGCTCGCCTACATCGTCACGCGGCCGCTCGGCGCGTCTTTGGGCGATCTCCTCTCGCAGGCCCGTGAGTACGGGGGGCTTGGGTTCGGCACGGCCCATACCAGCCTCGTTTTCCTCGCGGTCATCGTCGCCTTGGTGGGGGCCCTGAGCCTGGTCCCGCGATCGCGCGAGCCTGAGGGACTGCGCGGGGGCTGAACTTTCCCCGCGAGCGGTCCGAACGCCCTCCCTTTTCCCTCCACCTGACGCCACACGAGCCGGAGCGAAGTCCATGCGAACGATAATCCTTGCCACGGTGGCCGCCGCGATCGTCGGCGGCACCGCCGCCCCCCTGGTCCTGCTGGCGGTGCAGGATGCCGGCGCGACACCGGCTACGCCTGCCGCGTCGAAGCTCGGCGACCTCTCGAAGTTCCGGGCCATCGTCGTCGAGGTGAAGGCCCTCGCCGACCGGGACGACCTTCCGGCCGCGAAGGCGCGGATCAAGGACCTCGAACTGTCCTGGGACGGGGCCGAGGCGGGTCTGAGACCGCGCGCGGCCGTCGATTGGCACGTCGTGGACAAGGCCATCGACGGCGCCCTCGACGCGCTGCGGGCGTTGCCTCCCGACCCCGTCACCTGCCGCCGCGCGGTCGACGAGCTGCTCGCGGTCATCGACCGGATGCAGGTCGCCTGAACCAACGCCGGCCTCTCATAAGGCATCCCCATGCGACGAACCGAGCGACCCGCCCCCATGGAACCCGGCAAGGTGCCGGAAGCCACCGTCGGGTTCTGGGCTATCAAGATCGTGTCCACCACGCTTGGCGAGGTCGGCGGCAACGCCGTCGCCCTGACGCTCGGCCTGGGCTATCTCACGGGCACGGCGATCTTCGGGACCTTATTGGCCGTGCTGCTCGCGGCGCAGATCCGGGCATCCTGCTTCCATCCCACCCTGTACTGGGCCGTGATCACCGCGACGACGCTCGCCGGCACGACGCTGGCGGACTTCTGCGACCGATCCCTCGGCATCGGCTACCTCGGCGGATCGCTGGTCCTTCTCGCCTCGGTCGTCGCGACCCTCCTGCTCTGGAAGCGCACCCTGGGCACCGTCGCCGTGGAATCGGTGCGGACCCCGCAGGCGGAAGGGTTCTACTGGGCCACGATCATGTTCTCGCAGACGCTCGGCACCGCGCTGGGTGACTGGATGGCAGACGGCACCGGCCTTGGGTACAACGGCAGCGCGCTCCTGATCGTCCTCGCGCTCGCCGTCGTTACGGCGCTGTATCTGCGGACGCGCGTATCACGGCCGCTGCTGTTCTGGATCGCCTTCGTCCTGACGCGGCCGCTCGGCGCCACCCTCGCCAACTCGTTCGACAAGCCCGCCGCTTCGGGTGGCCTGGGCATCGACGACATCACGATCTCCGGGGTGCTGGCGCTCGTCATGGTGGTGCTCGTGCTCCTCATCCCACAGCGTGCCGGTCGCCATGCGGTCGGCGTCGACGCCGCCTGATGGCCTCCTCCAGCCGAAGGATCCTACCCGATGAACGGCACCCTTGAGCGCACCTTGAGCAAGGTCCCGGAGGTCACGCTCGGCTTCTGGGTCATCAAGATCCTGGCCACCACCCTTGGCGAGACCGGCGGCGATACCGTCACCATGACGCTCAACTGGGGCTACCTCGCCGGCACCCTACTGTTTGCCGTGGTGCTGCTCGGCCTCGTGGTCGCGCAAATCATGGCGAGACGGTTCAACCCCGTCCTCTACTGGTCCACCATCGTCGCCTCGACCACCTTCGGCACCACCATGGCGGACTTCGCCGACCGTTCGCTCGGCATCGGATACACCGGCGGGTCGACCCTGCTCCTCGCCTGCCTCGCGGCCGTGCTCTGGCTCTGGTACGCATCCGAGGGCACCGTGTCGGTGGATACGGTCTCGACCCCTAGGGTCGAGGCGTTCTACTGGGGGGCCATCACCTTCTCCCAGACGCTGGGGACGGCGCTCGGCGATTGGCTCGCGGACACGGGCGGGCTCGGCTACCAGGGCGGGGCCCTCGTGTTCGCGGCCGCCCTCGCGGTGGTCATCGTACTCTACTACCGGACCTCGGTGTCGCGTGTCGCGCTGTTCTGGGCGGCCTTCATCCTGACGCGGCCGCTCGGTGCCATGGTGGGCGACTTCCTCGACAAGCCGGCCGCCGACGGGGGGCTGGACCTCAGCCGGCCTCTCGCCTCCGCTGTCATCGGGGCCTTCATCGTCGCCCTTATCGTCCTGCTGCCCCAAAGGGCTGGGCGGCATCCGGGCGCGGACGCGACGATGTCCTGATGCCCGGCGCCGCGGCCCTGCAACGCGAGGCATCGCCGGGACGCGAACGATAAGGCCCATCGTGGGCGTTGCGGTGGACGCGACCACGAAAGGGCGGTCCGGCCCCGATGGGCACGGCATCCGGTATCGCCTTCATCGCGATCGTCCGGTGCCGCGCGTCCGGCTTGCCTTCGCTATCGGAGGGTTCGTCGCGCCCGGTGACGGGACGGGTTCGTCGCCCCGGGGTTAGCCATCGTACCCCATCGAATTTGCGGCCCCTCACCGGCCAGGAACCAGGATCGATGAACCGAGCCATTTCGCCCAACCCGGCGGGCATCGTCGCGCGTCTCGGCAAGAGGGAGATCGGCCTCATCGCGGCGCTGTTCTGCGTCGCAGCCCTCATCCTCGGCTTCGGCCTCCTTGCCGAGGAAGTCATGGAGGGCGACACGACGGCCTTCGACACCCGCATCGCCCACGTCTTCCGCCCCGTCGGCGCAACGGACGCGATAGGCCCGGCCTGGCTCCACGAGATGGCCCGTGACGTGACCGCGTTGGGCAGCATGGTCGTGCTCTGCTTCCTCCTGGCGAGCGTCGTCGGCTACCTGCTCCTGATCCGCAAGCGAGGGGCCGCCCTACTGCTGGTGGGCTCGATCCTCGGGGGAACGGTCGTCAGCTTCGGGCTGAAGCTGTTCTTCAGCCGGCCCCGTCCGGACATGCCCGACGGCATCCAGGTCTTCACGTCCAGCTTTCCCAGCAGCCATGCCATGCTCTCCGCGGTGACCTTCCTGACGCTCGGCGCGCTCATGACGCGCGTCGCCGCGGATGCTCGCCTGAAGGCGTACTTCACGGGATGCGCGGTCTTCCTGTCGATCGTGGTCGGGCTGAGCCGGGTCTACCTCGGAGTGCATTACGCCACGGACGTGCTCGCGGGTTGGTGCGTGGGTTCGGCTTGGGCGGCCCTGTGTTGGATCGTGGCCCTTCAGCTCCAGCGCCGTGGCCAAGTCGAGGTGCAGGGCGTCATGGTTGACGATGCTGGGAGTTGAATGACCGCTTCAGAGCGTCGTGCTGGGTGGCAGGTCCGCCACGATGGCGATGTCGAACAGCCCGCGCCGGTAGCTGCGCAGCAATCGATTGATAATGGTCGAGGAATGATGCGAGACCGTCGACACGATCGTGTCGGCAGGGCAACTCAGCCGGTAGACAGTAGAAGTGTGGTAAGACCTTTGGATGCTGATCCTAAGCGGCATCAGCTGGGGCGCGGACTACCGAATGCAAAGATGTAGCAACGCACCACGACAGACCAGAACGTGACCGTGCCTGCAAGCGCAAGGGCGATCAAGTTGTTGAGCCGTTCTAACGGGCCCGCGCCCTGAGCTTCTGGCCCTTTTTGAGCGCGCCTATTCCGGGCTTTCGGCAGCTACCTTTACGCACTCCTTCAAGCGTATGCCCGCCGCATGGAGCGACCTGTGAAGATCGCCGGTATTGACGTGCAGAAAGCGCGTGCACGAGAAAAGCTGGAGCTGCGCCCTGAATCGCAAGCGCCCCAAGTGGGGGGCTCGAATTTCATGGCGGTTGAAAAAGATCAACCCAATCAGATGGATATCATAGAGGGAAAACATTTGGGAGGTTAATCTGAGATGGCCCCCAAGCCTCTGCTTATGAGCCATCTGCGATAATCCGCCCAAAAATTTTCTCTTTCATCTCGGTCGAAGAAACATGGAGCTGTCACTGCATACGCTTGAGCGCGGCCATGTGATAGCCGGCCGCATCGATCCTTTCGCTGCGCACACCGCTCAGGCGGGGCCATCACGTGATAACCGACCGCGGAGCAATACCGTTGCAGATGCGCTGGAAGGGTTATCAATAATGAGTCGAAAGAAAATTGACCAACAATCGCCAATCCCCATAGGGTCTTGATCAAATTCTCGGCGTTATCCGGGATTGAGCAACATGGCGCTTCATGGCGGCCAAATCTCAGGCCTGCGAACGCGTCACCGCGGTCGATGCGGGGGCAGTGTCGGACGCTTGTCCCGATGGGCGACGATATCGTTCAGGAAGCCCTGCCACTCCGGCGACGGCGGCTGGCAACCGAGCCGATAATCCTCGTGGAATTGCTCGGGCGTACGCCAAACCTCTAAATAGGACGACCCGTCTGCCTTCGCGGGAAGGTTCCGCTTCCGGCAGACGGAAAGCGCCCTTTCCTGCGCCTCGGGATCGGGCTCGTGCCGCCCCGTGAATCGCACGATGGCGCAGAGCGACAGGGCCATCTCGGACGGCAGACCAAGCTCGCGACGCACAGCAAGGGCGGCAGTCGAGCATCGTCTCCCGTACACGCGCAGGTTATGCCTGTTCATCACTCCCCGACGGGCTACGGGCCCGATCAGGTCCTCGTCGAATTTTGAAGGCTCGCCCGGGGTCTCCAGTGCGGCTGTCAGTTCCGCCCACGACATCCATCCCCACGCTTGCGCCATGACCGACCGCGCGGCCTCCATCGAGATGGGATGGCCGGCGGTTTCGAGGTGACGCCGAAGTTCGGACAACTTGCGTCCAGCGTGGAAGATCGAGGGCGGCCGAAACATTCGTACTCTCCGTTTCCATGGGTCGCGCCATGGATTCAGGCAGGGGGGCGCCGGTCAAGACGGCGCTTCCGGCAGCTCAAAGCAGGACGGCGGCTGAGATGCGGGGAAGGCCAGGTCGTTGGGCATACCTGGCAAACGACCCTGGAACGACCGGCCCGCCCCCAACGACCTGGGCTTCGTGCCAGTCGCAGAGCGGGGGCCGTTCCGAAACAGCGAAGTGGTGGCCGAAGATCGCGACCCGCGCTATCATTCCAGCTAACGTCCGCCGCCGGCATGACGTTTGCTGGACGTCCTGAAGATAGCTGTTGACAACTTTGTCGTACGATAAGGCCTTGCGCCTGGCCGCTAGACTAACGTTGCCGCCAGTGTCACGCATGACGGGATGGAGGAGAAGGCGATGAATGATACGGAAAACGATAGGGAGCACGCGGAGGCTTTCTGGAGGGACGTGGCTCAACGACCGCTCCATGATCTTATCGTCGCGGCGCACATGGACGGGGCGAAGTGGGGTCGCAAGCCCTTCGCGGATTGGCTGCAGACCGTGCCGGGCATCCGGATGCAGACGGTCAAGTCGCCCGTGAAGAAAGCTGCCGCGGCGAAGAAGAGGGTCGCTAAGAACTCCACTCGCTCCGTCGCACCAACGCAGACCCGGGCCCTTCGCGGTGCCGGCCTTGCGGCTTTCGATGCCGTCAGGAAGGCGGGTCCGCTGACCTCGCTGCAGCTTCTGGAAGAGCTGCGGAAACCGGACGGCGGTCGCGTGAGCGAACAGCGTGACAACACGTTGCTGGCGGCGATGCGGCGACTGCGTAACACAGGCCGACTTGCCTACGACGGCACCCACTACACGGTGCCGGAACAGATCAAGCCCGACGCATTCCCCCCCGAGAAACCGGATTCGACGGGGTAATCCGGCCTCCCGGGCCACCCTGCGTGGGACGAAGCCCCCACTAGGCCGGCCCTGGCACCGTGACGGCGTCGATGAAGGCGTTCCGCGGGCGAAAAAGGTCGATGGACGAGGGTCAACCATCCTGCGGCGGTGACGCCGAAAACCAGACCAAGACACTCTCACCCGTTCCAGGAGCGACCATGCCCAGTACCGCCCGTACCATGCGACGCAACCGACTCTTCGACGACATCACCCTCCTGGCGATCGTCATCCCGGCCGCCAAGAGGGCCCCGGACAGGCGGTACAGCGAACACCGCCTCGGCGACGGCATGCTCATCACGCGCCGTGTCGATGGGGAGGGGCGGCGCGTGGTCAGATTATTGGTCCAGGGCACGCCCGTCCTCATGCTTTTCGAGGGCGAATGCGGCAATGCGATCGGCTTCGCCCGCGACGGCCACTGGAACCTGATCGTCAAGGAGCTTGTCCGCCCCTGGGGCGACTTCCTCGGTGAGATCGAGACTCCGGGGCTCTCACCAGCCCGCCGCGTCCATTCGACGAGGTCGCCTTATGCCGCGCGTGGCCGGTCGCACACCAGGACGATGTCCGGGCCGGAAATCGTCCTTTTCGTCGCCCGATATGTCGCATCGCTCGGGGATGAGGATCCGGTCGACGGGAACGTCATGGACTTCGTGAACGAATCCGAGGGGTTCCACCTGAAGATCGTCCGTACGGCGCAGGATATCATCCTCCTGGCCGACGGAACCGGCCGCACACAGCTCGTGGGCGTGCTGCGGCGGCACGATCTCGACCGCCCGGCCGAGATCCGTCACCGCCTCGCCTCCCCCTGGTTGACCGAGACGATGATCTTTCTCCGGGCCGATGCGGAGAGCATCGATCCCGCGGATCTCGTCGCCTTCGCCAGGGCCGGCACCTAGTGGTCGAAATCTGACGGTTGGTACCCACCGCGCGGGGCTGCTTTCGACCCATGCACGAACCCGCTTCGCGGGATGGGCCCTTCGGGGAGGTTGAGTGCGGGCGCCGAGCGTCGATGAACAGTTGAGCGGGTCCGGGCCGGGCTCCCAGCATGATGGATCACCGTCATCTTGGAGCAGGCCCCGATGTCCCAGCCGACCCTCACGTCCCCCTGTTCATCCGTTAGCCCGCTGCGCCAGCGCATGCTCGACGACATGCGCCTGCGCGGCCTGCGGCAGGAGACCCAGCGCGACTACATCCGCTGCGTCCGAAGCTTCGCCGCCTTCCTCGAACGCTCGCCCGACAGCGCGACGCCCGAGGACATCCGCCGCTTCCAGGTCCATCAGGCCGAGACTGGCGTCCAGCCGCCCACCGTCAACGGATCCGTGTCGGCGCTGCGCTTCCTCTTCACCGTCACCCTCGACCGGCCGGACCTGTCGCGTCGCTTCGTCCTGGTGCGCCAGCCCCGCAAGCTCCCGGACGTGCTCAGCGTCGCGGAGGTCGGCCGGCTGCTCGAAGCGACGCCGGGGCTGAAGTACAAGGCGGCGCTCGGCACCGCCTACGGCGCGGGCCTGCGCGTCTCGGAGGTGGCCGCCCTCAAGGTCGACGACATCGACAGCACCCGCATGCTGATCCGGGTCGAGCAGGGCAAGGGCCGCAAGGACCGCAACGCCATGCTGTCTCCGCAGTTGCTGGGGCTGCTCCGGCTGGGGTGGCGCGATGGCCGGCGCCGCGGCGTGATGCTGCCGCACGGGTGGCTGTTCCCGGGCCGGAGCCCCGTCGAGCCGATCTCGACCCGCCAGATCAACAGCGCCGTGCACGAGGCCGCCGACGCCGCCGGCCTGCGCAAGCTGGTGACGCCCCATACCCTGCGCCACAGCTTCGCCACCCACCTGCTCGAACAGGACGTCGACATCCGCGTCATCCAGGTGCTGCTCGGACACGCCAAGCTCGACGCCACCGCGCTCTACGCCCGGGTCGCGACCAAGACGATCCGCGCCGTCACCGGGCCGCTGGAGCGCCTCGCGCTGCTGATGGAAGGACAGAGCACAACCGGCTGACTCGGCGTGCGACCCGCGCTGGAGGTCGCCGACGTCTTCCGCGCTGCCGGGCCGGCCTACCGGGCGACCCAGGCCGGGCACCTGAGCCTGCCCCAGCTCAAGGTGATGGCGGCCATCGAGCGGTGCCGCACCGCCTCCCTCGGTGGTCATGTCGAGGGCTGCGGCGACTGCGGCCACACGCGCATCGCCTACAACTCCTGCCGCAACCGGCACTGCCCCAAATGCCAAAGGGCGGCCGCTCGCGCGTGGCTGGCCGCGCGTGAGGCCGACCTGCTGCCGGTGGGCTACTTCCACGTCGTCTTCACGCTCCCGGCCCAGGTCGCCGACATCGCCCTGCAGAACAAGGTCGCCGTCTACGACCTGCTGTTCCGGGCCGCCTCCGAGACGATGCTGACCATCGCCGCCGACCCGAAGCACCTCGGCGCGAAGATCGGGCTGACCGCGGTGCTCCACACCTGGGGCTCGGCGCTGACGCATCATCCCCACCTGCACACGATCGTGCCGGGCGGCGGCCTCTCGCGCGACCGCGCGGTGGGTGTCATCGCGCCCCGCCTTCCTCCTGCCGGTGCGGGTGCTGGCCAAGCTGTTCCGCCGCCTCTTCCTGGCGGGGCTGATCGCCCTGCACGACGCTGGACGGCTCGACTTCTTCGGCAGTCTGGCGCCGTTGACCGACCGCCGCGCCTTCCGGCGCTACCTCGCACCGATCCAGACGACGCGCTGGGTCGTCTACGCCAAACCGCCCTTCGCTGGTCCCGCGGCGGTGCTGGCCTACCTGTCGCGCTACACCCACCGCGTGGCGATCTCGAATGGCCGGCTGGTGGCGTTCGACGGGACCGGCGTCACCTTCCGCATCAAAGACTACCGTCGCGACGGGCCTGAGCGCTACGGGACCCTGACGCTGAGCACGCACGAGTTCATCCGGCGCGTCCTGCTCCACGTCCTGCCCAAGGGCTTCCACCGCATCCGGCACTATGGCCTGCTCGCCAGCGCTGGCCGCAAGGCCAACCTCGCCCGCGCCAGGGACCTGCTCGCCGTCCCGCCACCGACCGAGACTGAGGCGGCGGAGCGATCGTCGGCGTGGCGCCCGGCGTGCCCGTGCTGCGGCGGGCGCATGATCATCATCGCGGCCATCCCGAGCCCGGCTCAGCCGCGCGCCCCCCCCACCGCGCCGCGCTCCTCCGCGATGAGGGCGTCGTGACCCGGCCTGATCCAGTCCAGCCCCGCGTCGAAGCTGCGTCGCTTCGGCCAGCGAGCCGCCGCGTGCCGACCCCGGCCGTGGCCATCGCCATCGTGCCGATCGTCGCTCCTCCGGCCCGCCGCCGCTGCGCCACGCCCCCGCAGGCGCGTCGAAACCCGTGTGTTGGCCGCCCCACCCCGCCCGCCAGGGGCAGCTCCGTGCCACCGCCTGACCCCGCGCTCAGTCCGCAGATCTTCGAATCCCCATAGGCGGTGCGCTCACACCATCGCGGGTTCGTGCTTGGGCGGTTTGCGGACGCCGGCCCTCAGCCCAGCCGCATGACCTGCGCCGGCCAGCATCCGAAAACCTTCACCTACTCGGTCATAGAAGCGAGCCAATGGCGGCCTTGAAAGCAGACGTTGCAGCCGGACGCGCGCTGCGAACGCATGCTCTCGGATTCCCGCTTCCCGCGCTCGTGAGGCCGCCCGTTCAATCCACAGTCTGCATCTGGACGACGCCGCCGAGTTCACCGGGCTTTCCCGAGACCACCACGAGGTAGCGCCGGCTCGCGCCGGCATCCGTGCGGGTGATCTGGCGGATCGGGCCGATCGCGTTGACGATGGCCGCGCCGGCCGGGTTGGTCATGAAGGCGGCGAGCGGCTCCAGGCCGGTCGCGCCCTTCGAGTCGGCGGCCAGCGCCAGCACGAACGGCATCTTCGAGGGCAGTCCCGTTACCGCGGCCTGCAGCGTCTGCAACACGCCCTGGTCGAACAGGGTTACCTGCGTCGCCGGCTTGCCATCGGTACCCGCGAGCGTCAGCGCGCTGGTCTTGTCGGCTGCGCCCAGCGCTTGGAGGTTCTGCTTTCCGTCCCCCTCCGGCACGGCGTTCGGGACGTAGGCGACGCCCTGCGGACCCTGGCCGATCGGCACCTCGGCGATCACCGTGTTCGACGCGGTGTCGATCACCGCGGCCTTGTCGGCGTTCTCCAGGCCGACATAGACCCGGCTGCCGTCGCCCGAGGGCCAGAGCCCGTGCGGCAGGGCGCCGGTCGGGATCGTTGCGAGCTGGGAGAAATCGTCGGTGCGGAACACCTTGACCTGGTTCAGGCCGCCAATCGTCACATAGGCGAACTGGCCGGCCTTGGTCGAGACGATGTTGACGTGGTTGGTAATCGGCCCGGTCTCGATCGTCTTCAGCGGCGCGAATGGCGGACGCGCCGAAAACACCTGGGTCCGGCCGACATCCTTGAGGGTGAACCACACCTGCTTGCCGTCCGGCGTGGCGGCGATGTCGGGGCAGAACGGGCTCTCCTGCTTCACGCGGCCGACGATGGCGTGGGTCTTGATGTCGATGACGACGGTCTCGGGGCTGAAGCTGGAGCAGACGTAACCGTAGGTGCCGTCCGGCGAGAAGATCGTCATGCCCGGCCCGTTCGGTACGGTGATCCGGCGGGTCTCCATGGCGGTCGCGGCATCGAGCACGGCGATATAGTCCTCGCCGCGCACGCTCACCCAGACCTCTCGGCCGTCCGGCGTGAAGAAGGCTTCGTGCGGCGAGCGGCCGACATAGGCGGTGTGGCGGACCGCGTTGGTCGCCGTGTCGATGAAGCTCACGGAGTTCGAACCGATCGAGACCGCGAGCAGGGTCCTGTGGTCCGGCGAGAAGCCCATGCCGTGAACCAGAAGCTGCCCGCGATAGAGCGGGCTCAGGTTTATCGGCGTCGGGTCGCCGAGCCGGATCACCCCGAGCAGGGTGTTGGCGGCGGGATCGACCACAGAGACCGTATTGGAGAACTGATCGGAGGTGTAGAACCGGTCTTTGCTGCTGATGGGCACGTCGGGCGCCGAGGCGGGGCCCGGAGCCTGCCCGGCGAAGGCCGAGCCGGAGAGCAGCACAAGGGCGAGAACGGTCAGGGCGGTCTTCATCGGCGGTGCTCCGAAGGCATCTCGGCGGCAGGTGCCGCGCCATGGTGGTGAACGGGAGGGGCGCCGGCGGACCGACCCGGCATCGCGGGGCGATCGGCGAGCGCGCGGCGCATCACATCGATCTCCTGGCCCTGCTCGACGACGATCCCCTGCGCGAGGCGGCGCAGGACCGGATCCTTGCCGTGGAGCAGCTCTGCCTTCGCCATCGCGATCGCGCCTTCGTGGTGCGGGATCATCATCGCGGCGAAGTCGCGGTCGGGGTCGCCCGAGGGCGGGACCATCATGTCGGCATGCATCTGCGCCATCGACTGCGCCATCATCGCGTCGAAGGACGCGGACGGAGCTGCCGCTGGCTCGGTGGCGGCCAAGGTCGGGCGCATCATCATCCGGCCGCCGACGAGGCCGCTCGCCATCAGCGCCGCCGTCACGGCAAATCCCAGTGCTCCGCGCATGCGGCTTCCTTTTGATCCGGTGTCGATGGGAAGGATGCCTGGGGCGCGGCTTTATTCCGCGGATGTGGCTGAGAGCCCGTTCACGCCTTCGTGATCTGTCGTCGAGAAGACGCGTGGAATAGAGGCGCCTCTTCGGCATCCCTCCCGATGCGGTCATGCTCGACCGCGGGAGACCTCACCCATGCGCACTCTGCTGATCCGCGCCGCCTTCGCGGCTGTCGCCTTCTCCGCCTTGGCCGCCCAGGCCGCCGCGCCTGCCATGACGGCCGAGACCGCCAAGGGGCCGGCGCTCGTCGATGCCAAGAGCATGACCCTCTACACCTTCGACAAGGACATGGGCGGCAAGTCGATGTGCAACGGCCCCTGCGCCACCAACTGGCCGGCCCTGATGGCCGCCTCCGGCTCGGCCGCCAGCGGCGACTGGACGATGGTGACGCGGGACGACGGCACGATGCAGTGGGCCTACAAGGGCAAGCCGCTCTACACCTTTGCCAAGGACACCAAGCCCGGCGACATCACCGGCGACGGCTTCCTCAACGGCGCGTGGCACATCGCCAAGCCTTGATCGGTAAAGCCTCGTGGACGAGATCGCCGCCCTCATCGAACCGCAGATCCCGGCCCTGCGGCGCTACGCCGTCGCGCTGTTGCGGGACCGCGAGGCGGCCGACGACCTCGTTCAGGACACGCTGGAGCGGGCATTGTCCGCCTGGTCCGGGCGTCGCCGCGACGGCGACTTGCGGGCGTGGCTGTTCACGATCGAGCGCAATCTGTTCCTCGGCGCCGTCCGGCGCCGGGGCCGGCGCGGCGTCGATGTCGGCGCGGAAGCACTGGAGCAGGTGCCCGATCCGGGTATCGACCCGGAAGCCGCGTTGGGAGGCCACGACGTACTCGCCGGGCTCGACACCCTGCCCGAGGAACAGCGCTCGGTGCTGCTGCTCGTCGCGGTGGAGGATCTGTCTTATGCCGAGGCGGCCCAGGTGCTCGGGGTACCGCTCGGCACGGTGATGTCGCGCTTAAGCCGGGCGCGGACACGGATGCGAAGTTTTCTGGAAACTGGCCGGACCGGCCTCTTGAGGAGGGTGAAATGAGCGGGGATCCACGCCCGGTCGGCGAGGACGACCTGCACGGCCTGATCGACGGCCGCCTCGAACCGGAGCGGCAGGCGCTGGTCGAGGCATGGCTCAAAGGAAAACCCGCGCGTGCGGCCGAGGTCTCGGCGGATCGCGCCCTGCGCGAGCGCCTGCGTGCCCGCCTCGCGCCGATCGCCGAGGAGGCGATCCCGGCGCGGCTCCGGGTGGCCAACATTCGCCCGCGACGTCGGTTCGTCGGCGGGGGCTGGTTCCCCATGGCAGCTGCAGCCGTGCTCTGCCTTGCGCTCGGCGGTGCCGGCGGCTGGGTTGGCCATGCCCTGCGCGGCGGACCCGCGACGGCGATGGTGGCGGAGGCACCGGCGACGCAGGACGCGGTCGCGGCCTTTCGCACCTTCGTGGTCGAGGTGGTGCATCCGGTGGAGGTGCGCGCCGACGAGAAGCTCCACCTCGTGACGTGGCTCTCGAAGCGCCTCGGTCACGCGGTCGCGGCCCCCGATCTCGCGGCCCAAGGGTTTCGCCTGATGGGCGGGCGGCTGCTGCCGGCCGGCGCCGAATCCGCAGCGATGCTAATGTACGACGACGACCGCGGAACCCGCCTGTCGCTCTACAGCCGTGTCGGAGACGGCGATGGGCGAACGCTCTTCCGCTTCGCTCGCGAGGGCGATGTCGCCGCCTTCTCCTGGGTCGATGGCGGCATGTCCTACGTCGTCACCGGTCGAACTGATGAGGCCCGGCTGCTCACTGTCGCGCAGGCGGTCGATGCGCAGGTGCGTGGCCTCGCGCCTGATCGTCGGCAGCCGTGACCCTCGACCAGCTCCGCATCTTCGTGGCGGTGGCCGAGCGGCAGCACGTGACGCGGGCTGCCGAGGCGCTGAACCTCGTCCAGTCGGCGGTCAGCACGGCGATCGCCAACATCGAGGGGCGGCACGCGACGAAGCTGTTTCACCGGGTCGGCCGCGGGATCGAGTTGACCGAGGCGGGGCGCGTGTTCCTCGTCGAGGCCCGCGCCGTGCTTGCCCGCGCCGACGCGGCCGAACTGGTGCTCGCCGACCTCAGCGGCCTGCGGCGCGGGACGCTGGCGCTCTACGCCAGCCAGACCATCGCCAGCGACTGGCTGCCTCGCCACCTCGTCGCCTTCCGCCGGGCCTACCCTGAGATCGCTATCCGGTTGGCGGTGGGCAACACCACCGACGCCGCCGACGCGGTGCGCGCCGGGCAGGCCGAACTCGGCTTCGTCGAGGGGGCGCTCGACGACCCGACGCTTGCGAGCACCACCATCGCGCAGGACCAACTGGTCCTCGTGGTCGCCCCTGGCCATGCCTTCGCCGGGGCGACCGACCTCGAACCCGAAAATCTCGCCGGGGCCGACTGGGTGCTGCGCGAGGCGGGATCGGGAACCCGCTCGGCCTTCGAGGCGGCCCTGGGTGCGGCCGGCCTCGCAGCCGCCCAGCTTCGGGTCACGCTCGAACTGCCCTCTAACGAGGCGGTGCGCGCCGCCGTCGAGGCCGGGGGCGGGGCCGCCGTCCTGTCCGAGACCGTGGTCGCCGCAGCGCTTCGGGCCGGAACCCTGGTTCGGGCGGCGTTCGCCCTGCCGAGCCGGCCGTTCCGGGTGCTGCGCCACAAGGAGCGCTACCGCAGCCGGGCCGCCGACGCGTTGCTCGACCTGATCGCGACGGCGGATGCCGGATGAGCGATCCTGCGAAACCCGTGCACCCCGACGATCCCCGGGTGAGGCTCGCCGAGGACCGGACGGTTCTGGCAGCCGAGCGCACCTTCGTGGCGTGGCTTCGCACCGGGCTCGCCTTCCTCGGCGTCGGCCTGGCCGCGCAGCGCTTCCTGCGGGAGGTGCTGGCGGTCTGGCCGCTAAAGGTGCTGTCGCTCACGTTGATCGCCTGCGCGCTTGCCTCGTTCGCCGGCGCCGCATGGCGGGACCGGGCGATTCGGGCGCGTCTCGCCGATGCCGAGATCCCGATGATGCCGCGCATCCTCACCGTCGGGATCGCGGCCTTGCTGATCGCGATCTCGGGCCTTGCGGCCACCGCCCTGCTCTGGGCGTGACTGTTAGGCCACCGTGACCCGTACCCGGTGCCAGGCGGCGCTGAGGTAGCCCTTGTAGTTCCAGGTGTCGTCGGGCGCCGCCGGCTGGGTCTGGCCGGCGGAGTCCCAGGCCCGCACCGCGAGTTCGTGTTCGCCCGCGGTCAGCTCGCGGTCGATCTCCCAGAACGTCCAGGCGTAGGGCGCGTCGGCATCGCGGTCGATCCGGGCCTGCGCCCAGCTGCGGCCGCCATCCGTCGAGACGTCGACGCGGGCGACCGCGCGATCGCTGGCGATGGCGTAGCCGCGGATCGCGTGCCGGCCGGCCTTCAACGCTGCGCCGCGGGCGGGCTCGCAGATCGCGCTGTTGAGCGGCATCGCCTCGATGGTGATGCCGTGGGCCGGGTCGGCGGTCTCGGCCGTCACGTCGGGCGGGAATAGCTTGTAGTCGTCGGCCTGCATCGGATTGTCGGAGGGCTGGTCCTGCACCGTGATGCGGGCGAGCCATTTCGGGCTGCGGATGCCGGCAAATCCTGGAACGACCACACGTAGGGGATGGCCGTGCTCGGGGGCGAGAGGCTCGCCGTTCATCGAGAAGGCGAGCAGCGTCTCGGGGGCCAGTGCCTTGGCGAGTAGGATCGAGGCGCCGAAGCGCGTGTCCGTGTCCGCGATCCGGTCGTGGCTCTCGAAGGCGACGTGGCGCGTACCGCCCGCATCGATCCCGGCGGCGTGCAGGACGTCGGCGAGCCGCACCCCGGTCCATTCCGCGTTGCCGATGGCGCCGGGCGCCCACGGGTCGCCGGAGACCGGGGCCACAGCCAGCATGTCGGCCCGGCGGTTGCCGGCGCATTGCATCACCGCCGTGACGGTGACGTGCGCGAAGCGTGCCTTCAGATCGGCGACGGACAATTCGAGGGGCGTCGCGACCATCCCGTCGACAGTCAGGCGGTAGCCGTCGGCGTCGAGGTCCGGGATGTCGCCGTGGCTGCGGACGTAGAAGTCGGCCTGGTCGGTGAGGAAGGCCGCCCGCAGGCGATCGAGCGGCGGCTCGGCATTGTAGGGCGCCTCGCCGTGGACGATGAGGCGGTCCTTGCGCTGGAACAGGCCGAGCATGGGGTTTTTGTCCTGCGTTCGTGACGTGTCGACGACGAGAACGCGCCGGGGGCGATAAGGCCCCCGACGCGCGTCGCTTCACGGCTTCATCGTCGAGACGACTACGTTCTTCGCCCGGTCCACCACGGCGACGCTGAGGTCGCGGTTGAGGACGTAGGCGTGGGCGTTGTCGGCCGAGAACGCGATCGCCTGGCGCGGCTCGTTCAGGCCGGTCACCGTGGCGACGACCTTGAGGGTGCCGGTGTCGATCACCGAGAGCGAGTTGTCCTTCAGGTTGCCCGAATAGACGAAGCGCCCGTCCGGGGTCAGCGCGGCGCCGTAGGGGTCCTTGCCCACTGCCACCTCGGAGGTGACCTTACGGGCGGCGACATCGACCACGCCGATGGTGTTACGGCCGCTGTTGGCGGCAAACAGCGTCTTACCGTCCTTGGTGATCGAGATGGCGCGCAGCTTGTCGAACCCGGCGATCTCGCCGGTGATCTTGTTGGTGGCGGTATCGACCAACGTGATCTTGTCGCCGAGGAAGTTCGTCACGAACACGGTCTTGCCGTCCGGCGACAGCTTCACGCCCTGGCGCGGCTGCGCGAAGCCGGGGATCACGGCCTCGGCGAGCATGGTCTTGGTGTCGAACACGGTCAGCGTGCTCGCGGCCTCGTTGTTGACGTAGAGCTTGGTCCCGTCGGCCGAGAGCACCGTGCCGAACGCGCCGGGGCCCGCGGCGAGAACGCCGGCCTCCTTGCCGGTGGCGGTCTCGTAGACCGTGATCCGGCCGGTGCCGCTGTCGGAGATGTAGAAGCGGGCGCCGTCCGGTGCGAACACGATGTTGCGCGGCGTGACGAAGCCGTCGAGGCGGCGCAGCACGGTGCCCTTGGCGACGTCGTAGACGACGACGGCGCTCTCCTCGCTGTTCGACACAGCGGCGACAGTCCCGGCGGCGTTCAGCGCCAGGGCGTTGTTCTTGATCGCGCCGTCGAAGCCGGCGGCGAACCCGGGCTGGCCCTGGGCGAGGAGCAAGGCGGCTCCGGCGAGGAGGGTGCGGAGGCTGGTGCGGATATGGTTCATGAAGCGGGTCTCTCGGGCATGCGCACTCGTTCGGCGGCCAAAGGCCGGCCGCGAGGGCTGGTTCGAAATCGGAAATCCGTGGTGCAAGGCCGGGCCGGCCGTGCATCGCCCTGAGGAGATGCCGGAAGGCTCGGTCTATTCCCCGAGGCCGGCGAAATAGCGCGGCGGCCTCGGGATTCGGGGGTTCAGGGCGTCGGCTTCAACGCCGTGAGGTAATCGACGATGGTCTGCACGTCGGCCGGATCGACGGGCGCCTTGTAGACGTGAACCATCTTGTTCACGGTCTCGGTCCACTGCGCCTTCGTGAGCTTGGGCTGGGTCAGCACCATCCCGGCCGAGTGGCAGGCGAGGCAGTTGTTGTTGACCGCCTCGGCCCCCGGCCCGTCCGGGAAGATCCGGTCGGAAGTCGGGAATTCGATCGATTGCGAGCTGAAGCGCATCGGCTCGGGAGCCGAAGCGGCGAGCGCCACCGGGGGAGACAGTATGAGGGCGGCGATGAGGGCCGCAGGGCGGATCGGGTTCATGGCTGTTCTCCTCAAGCGGCCTGGAATGACACGGCCTCGATGCCGTTCTGCATGAAGCCGGCGCCGTTCCAGACCCGGTCCATGGGCTGCGCGACGCCGTTGGTGTTGGTGCAGCGGACCCGGACCGTGTGGGTGCCGGAGGCCAGCGCCGGTAGGCTGCCCTCGAAGCGGCGGAAGCTGTAGGGGCCCTCGTCCGCGCCGAGCTGCGCCGGGAACCACGTCGCCCCGCCGTCGCCGGAGAACTCGACCGCCTTCACCCCGCAATCGCCGCCGAAGGCGATGCCGCGCAACGCCACCGGCGTTCCGGCCGCCACCTTGGCGCCGTCCTGCAGGTTGGTTACGAACGAGCGCGGCACCATCCTGTTGATCGGCACCGTCTTGAAGCCGGTCTGACCGGGCTTGATGTTAGCGCCCGGCACGTCAGGAATGCGGTAAGCGGTCTTCATCCAATATTGGTCGTCGGGCTTGTCCAACACCTCGATGTCGGACAGCATCTTGACCCAGTAGGTCGAGTACCAGCCCGGCACCACGAGCCGGAGCGGGAAACCGTTGAGCAGCGGCAGTTGCTCGCCGTTCATCGCGTAGGCGATCATCACCTCGCCATTGTTGGCGTGGTCGAGATCGAGCGACTTCTTGAAGTCCGGCGCGTCGTCGACCACGGGCTCGTCGAGGCCGCTGAAGCGCACCTGCAAGGCACCGGCCTTCACCCCGGCCTTTTCGAGCACGTCCTTGAGGCGCACGCCGGTCCAGCGGGCGTTGCCCATCGAGCCGTTGGCCCATTGCGCGCCGGGCACACGCGGCTCGAACAGCCCGCGTGAATTGCCCGAGCACTGGTTCACCGCGGCGATCTCGAAGCGGGGCAGGCCGGCGATGGCGTCGAGCGAGAGCGAGAGTTCCTTCTCGACATGACCGTGGACCTTGAGCCGGAAGGTGCCGGCATCGACCTCGGTCGGGATCGAGGCCCAGTGCCAGCGCACGTAGAAGCGGTCGTTGGGGGTGAACACGCCCTCGTCGAATACCGAGAACGGCGTCTCCAGCAGCGGCGGATGGGTGCGTTGAAGGATCATCTCGCCCTTGCCCGGAAAGGCCGTGGTCAGCGTCCGCTCGTCTGGGCCGCCAGGCAGCGGAAGCTTCACCGAGCCCGCCGCCCAGGCCGGTATGGCGGCGCCGAGGC
>CAZZZJ010000001.1:0-45791 GCA_964658355.1 Beijerinckiaceae bacterium | reverse complement strand
GGCGCGGGCGAAGTAGACGTCGACCTTGTCGCTGAACACCGCGGTGAGCTGGGCGAAGCCGTTGCGCGAGAACGAGCGCATGGTCTCCAGGCCGGGGGTCCCGGCGAGCGCCCGCTCGATCAGCACCGTGACCTGCTTCTCGATCTCGACCGGCGTCAGCGACGTGGCGACGGCGTTGATCTGGACCTGGTTGTTGGTGACGTCGGGCACGGCGTCGATGGGTAGCCGGGACAGCGACCACGCGCCGAGGGCGGTGGCGATGAGGGTCACCAGGATGACCGCGTAGCGATTGGTGACGGAGAAGGCGAGGATCGGGCGGATCATGGCTCAGTCCTCCGCCGCGGCCTTGCCGAGCTCGGCCTTCAGGATGAAGCTGTTGCCGATGACGATGACGTCGCCGGGCTCCAGCCCCGTGGTGATCTCGACGTGCCCGTCGTCGGAGCGCCCGACTCCGATGGGTCTCGCCTCGAAGCCGCCCTCGACCTTCACGAACACGGTCGGCTTGCCCGCGATGGTCTGGATCGCCTCGGAGGGGACGAGGGTGCGCACCGGCTTGTCCGAGACCGCGATCTCCGCCGATACGAAGGACCCGGGCCGCCACCGCTCCTCGGGGTTGGGCAACTCGGCCACGACCCGGGCGGCGCGGGTGTTCTGGTCGAGGACCGGGCCGATGAAGACGATCCTGCCCTCGGCGCGCTCGCCGGTCGCCTGGGTCCACACGGTGACCGTCTGGCCCTCGCGCGCCAGCGGCAGGTCGCCCGGAGAGACCGCGAGGTCGACCCAGACCTGGGCAAGGTTGACCACACTGTAGAGCTCGGTCTCCAGGTTGTCGCGTCCTACCGCGGCGCCGAGGTCGACCCTGCGTTCGACGATCTTTCCGGCGATGGGGGACCGGATCTCCTGTCGCTCGAACTGCGCCGCCGGCAGGGTCGGCAGGGCCTCGATCTCGGCGGGGCTCAACCCAAGAAAAGTGAGCTTGCGCCGGGCCGAATCGACCTTGACCTTGAGCTCCTCGTAGCTCGCCTGAGAACGAAGGTACTGCTGCTCGGACGAGATGCGCTTGTCCCACAGCGACTGGTCGCGCTCGTACAGGGTCTTCTGCAGGCCGGCGGACAGGCGGGCGGCGAGGTACTCGCTCTTGGTGTCGGCGATCTCGCGGCTGTCGAGCAGGGCGACGACCTCGCCCTTGGCGACCCGGTCGCCGAGGCCCTTGCGCAGCTCAGCCACCGTCCCCTGGGTCTTCACCGCGATGCGGGCGGTGTTGTTGGCGCTCGGGACGATGGTGCCCGGCACGTGGAGGTGGCGGGCGAGCCGACCGCCCTGGACGGCGTCGGTGCGGATGCCGGCCTTGGCGATCTGGTCCTGGGTCAATCGGACGAGGCCCGGCTCCTCGGGCTTCGGTACCGCCGCCGGCATCGATGCAGGGCTGCCGGTGGCAGCGGGAGTGGTTGGGAGAAGCCCGCTTTGCGCAAGGCGTGACCGGAGCGCGTCCGGTGCGCCCGGCCAGACGGTCGCGATCAGGAAGCCGCCGCCGACAGCCCCCAGGACAAGGAGGGTACGTCTGAACATGTCGATGCCATGAGCCAACGCCGCCGGGTGCCGCCGAATGGCAGGCCCGGGGAGCGCAGGTGCGTTGGAGGAAAGGGCCCGACGGTGCCGGGCGGCCCAGCCTCAGCCCCTAGGTGGCTCGAACGGCGCCCTGCCTTCGCCGCTCCTTCGGGCGAGGTGGTGGACGGGCTGGAACCGGACGTCGGTGCCTCTCGCGGACATCGGCATGCCGGATGGGTGGGCAGTCGCCAGGGTCTGCGCGTGGGAATGCGCGTGATGGGCAAGGTCACCCGGACCGGACCCGTCGGGACCATGATCGCCGTCGTGGTCGTCGCCGTGATCGATCCCGTGGAAGGCGTGGACATGGGCGGCCGCGCTATCGCCGCGCGCTTCCGCGACCAACGGCATGACCGAGGTCGCCATCAGCACGATTGCGACGAGCACCGATAGGAACCGCCCGATCCGACCCACCCTCGACGCCACGCCTCCGCCCGATGCAGCCGTACTGGGCCGCAAATCCGTCTTCCCACATCCCACCCGGGGGGATAGGATGTCAACATGCAGCACGCGTCGCACCCCGACATCGTCAAGCGCCTCAAGCGCGCCCACGGCCATCTCGCCGGCGTCATCGCCATGATCGAGGAGGGGCGACCTTGCGTGGACCTCGCCCAGCAGCTCCACGCGGTCGAGAGCGCGATCACAAACGCGAAGCGCGTGCTGATCGAGGACCACATGGAGCATTGCCTGGCGGACGGCGTCGAACACGGGGGCAAGTCCGCCAAGGACGCCCTATCCGAGTTCAAGGCCATGGCGAAGTACCTCTAGGACCCACCGTCATGCTCGCCGTCCTTGCGAACCGGACCTACCGGCATCTCTTCGCCGCCCAGGTCATCGCCCTAATCGGCACAGGCTTGCTCACGGTCGCTCTGGGGCTGCTGGCCTACCGGCTGGCCGGGGACCGGGCCGGAGCGGTTCTCGGCACCGCCCTCGCGATCAAGATGGTCGCCTACGTCGTGGTCGCTCCCGTGGCCGGCGCGTTCACCGGGCAACTTCCCCGCCGTGCCTTCCTGGTGGCTACGGACCTCGTCCGGGCCGCCATCGCGTTGATGCTGCCCTTCGTCGATCAGGTATGGCAGATCTACGTCCTTATCTTCGTGCTTCAGTCGGCCTCGGCGGCGTTTACCCCGACCTTCCAGGCCACCATCCCGGACATCCTGCCTGACGAGCGCGACTACACCCGGGCGCTGTCGCTCTCGCGCCTCGCCTACGACCTGGAGAACCTGCTCAGCCCGACCCTGGCGGCCCTGCTGCTCACGGTCATCAGCTACAACTGGTTGTTCGGCGGCACCGTCGTGGGCTTCCTGTGCTCGGCGGCGCTGGTCGTCTCGGTGACGTTGCCGGCGGCGACGCGGAGGGAGCGCACCGGTGGGATCTACGACCGCACCACGCGAGGCCTGCGGATCTACCTGGCGACCCCGCGCCTTCGGGGCCTGCTCGCCCTCAACCTCGCGGTCGCCACTGCAGGGGCGATGGTCATCGTCAACACCGTGGTGATCGTCCAGGCCCTGCTCGGACGCCCCCAGAACGACGTCGCCATCGCGCTCGGGCTCTTCGGGGGCGGCTCGATGATCGCGGCCCTGGTGCTGCCGCGGGTGCTCGACCGCTTGTCAGACCGTGGCGTCATGCTGCCGTCCGCGGCCTTCCTTGGCGTCGTCCTCGTCGGGGTCGCGGTGCTGACCTGGGGCGGGTCCATCGACTGGCCGGTGCTGCTCGGGACGTGGCTGGCCCTTGGGATCGGCTACTCAGCCGCCCAGACGCCTACGGGACGCCTGCTGCGTCGCTCGGCGAGCCCCGAGGACCGGCCGGCGGTGTTCGCCGCCCAGTTCGCGCTCTCGCACGCGTCGTGGCTCGTGACCTACCCGCTGGCGGGATGGCTCGGCGCCACCGTCGGGATGCCGACGACCCTGGCGGTCCTCGGCGCGCTGACCGTCGCGGGGGTCGTGGCGGCCGCCTTGCTCTGGCCCGCGTCAGACCCGGATGTCGTCGAACATGCCCACGGGGATCTCGACCCGTCCCATCCCCACGTCCAGGGGATCGGACACGGTCGGCACGAGCATGCCTTCGTCATCGACGACCTGCACCGGCAATGGCCTGCCAGGGCGGGTTGAGACCGGGCTATAATCGGGTGGGGCTTTACCCCGTTCGGCACGGTCGTCCCCTTTGATAGAGGCGCTCCGAGCCTCGCGACGAAGCGTGATTTCGCGAGTCGCCGATTCCGACGACCGCAATTTTTCTCAAGGCGGCACTTGGCCACTCATCGGAGGCGGTCTCGTTGCCGGGCACCGAGGCTGCGAACGGACCGAGAGGGACCGTCTCGGCGGTTGGACCGAATGTCGCCCCTGCCGGGGCAGCACGGGGGCCTCCGAGAAGTCCGAGACGTGTCAGCGAGACGGAAGGCGCAATGCCTCTATCGGCGCGGCACCATACGGATCTCGACCGTGAGGTGGGACAGGTTTCCGAACGGCGCGAGAAGGTGACGATAGAAGTCCGGCCCGCGCGCCTGTGCCGTGGCAACCGAGACGATGGCACCGAGGTGACCGGGGCCCAACCGCCACACGTGCAGGTCGGCGACGCGGTCGCCCTGTTCCTCGATGACGCTCCGCACCTTCCGGACGAGACCCTGATCGGGCTGCATGTCGAGAAGGACCCCACCCGTGTCCCGTACCAAGGTGTAGGCCCAACTCGCGATCACGACCGATCCGATGATGGCGGCCAAGGGATCCATCCAGGTCCAACCCAGGAAGCGGGCGAGCAAAAGGCCGCCGATCACCAGCACCGAGACGGCGGCGTCGGCCACCACGTGCACCACGGCCGCTCGCATGTTGTTGTCCCGGTGCATGGCGCCGTGATGCCCATGCGCATGCTCCTCGAAGGTCACGGACCCGGCCCGTTCCGATCCCGGGAAGCACAGGGTCGCCTCGAAGGCGTGGGGCTCTGGGATCATCTCGATGCTCTCGACGACGTCGCCCTTGCGGGTCATCGCGAAAGTCTGCCGCGTTCCGTCCGGGCGTACCGTCTCGATTGTCATGGCCTCGACCGGGGCGAGGGACTCCGCACCCTGCGCTGTCAATCGGAAGCGTGGCGGCACGCCGTCCTCGTGGATCTCCAGGCCGAACGTCTCCGTCGGTGTCACGATGGTCCGCGCCGCGTCGTCATGGTCTTCGTGACCATGCTCGTGGCCGTGATGATGTCCGTGGCCGTGGTCGTGGTCGCTTCCCAGGAGCCAGACGCTGGCGAGGTTCACGCCGAGGCCGAGCACCGCGATGGCGATGGTCTCGTTGTAGTCGATGGCCACGGGCTCGATGAGCCGGAGCACCGCCTCGTAAGCGATCAGCAGGGCGATCATCGCGAGCACGATGGCGCTGGTGAACCCGGCGAGGTCTCCGAACTTACCCGTCCCGAAGGTGAAGCGGTCATCGTCGGCATGCCGGCGTGCATAGCGATAGGCCATTGCGGCGAGCAGGAGGGCCCCCGCATGCGTCGACATATGCAGGCCGTCGGCGACGAGGGCGATGGAGCCGAACAGCATGCCGCCGACGATCTCGGCGGCCATCATGACACCGCAGAGCGCGATGACGGCCCAGGTCCGGCGCTCGTTGCGGTCATGACCTTCGCCGAGAAAGATATGTGAGTGACCGTGGGCCTCGGCCGGGGCGGAGGGAGCGTGCCCCGGGCTTGCGTGCATCATGTCCATGCGGGATCTCACTTCAGGTAGGTGCGGATGACCTCGATCAGCTCGGACGCACCCCTGGCACGGTTCGGATCGGGTTCGTGTGCGGGATCGACGACGTGATGGCGGATGTGCTCCTCCATCAGTTCGGAGGTCAGTCCGTTGATGGCCCCGCGCATCGAGGCGACCAGCATAAGGACGTCGGAGCAGCCGATCTCCGCCTCCAGGGCGCGCTCGACGGCCTCCGCCTGTCCCTTGATCCGGCGCACGCGCGCCAAGAGCTTGGTCTTGTCCTTGACGGTGTGGGCCATGACATCGGCTTCCTCGTTCCTCTAGTAACATAGGGGGCTACCCTATACATGTCGAGTGGCCGTTGGACGCACGTTTTCGGAAGGGCGCTCTCATGAGGAAGGACGATCCGTGCACGGGGGTCTGCCGCGTCGACGGCAGGACCGGGTGGTGCTTGGGATGCGGCCGCACCGTTCCGGAAATCCGTGCCTGGCGGAAGCTGACCCCCTTCAGGCGAACGGCGCTTGTCCGCGAGTTGCCTCGCCGCGTTTCACAGGTCGGCGAAGGCACGCTCGTGGATGGGGAAAGCTGAACCTGGCGGTCCTCGCGACCTCGCGCCTCGATGGCATTCAGGCATGACCGATTTCTTCAAGCCGAGGAGCTTGCCCGGCGTGACGTAACAGGCCACACGGTCGTATCCATCCCGTCAGCGCACGGGGACTCCTACGTCGGTCGCCTATGGCCCTCGACGCGCGGCATCTATCCGTTGCGAAGGAGCGTGACCGCCAATCCGAGATTTGCCAGGGCGAGTATCAGCAGCAGGCCGTAGGCCACGTCCGGACCGCCATAAGCCAGCGCTAGGGCTCCGAGCGCAGGCGCCAGCGCCTGGGCGATCAGCCCGGGCCGGGCGAGGCGCCCGATCAGCACAGGGTAGCGAACCGGCCCGAAGAGGGCGAGCGGGACCGCACCACGGGCGATGGAGTAGATGCCGTTGCCGGCCCCATACAGGACCAGCGCGACGCCGACCGCGGGAAGGCCGGCAGCCAGGATGCCGAGGCCTAGGGACACCAGCGCCATGGCGGCGGCCAGCGTCCAGAGCGGATGGTGGCGGCCCTTGCCCGCCATCTCGACGAGACGGGCACCGACCTGTGCCGGTCCGATCAGCGCGCCGTACGTGACGGCGGAGGCCAGGGCCACGCCCCTCGCCTGGAGCAACGCGATCAGGTGCACGGAGACCATCGCCATCACGGTGCCCCCGAACACGAGGACGGCCGCCATCAGCAGGTAGGCCCGTCGCTCGCGGGCGGTGAGCGTGCCTCCGTCACGGCGCTCCCGAACGCTTCCGACGACCTTGGCCGGCATTGGCGGGATCATGAGGAGCGCCAGCGGCAGGGTCACCGTGATGTGCAGGCCGGCATAGGCGAGGCAGGTCCCACGCCATCCGATCCGCTCGACGAGGAAGGCCGAGAGCGGCCAGCAGACCGTGCTGGCGAACCCACCCCATAGGGTCAGCGTCGTGATGGCGGGGCGCGCGTCGGACCCGTAGAGGCGGCCGAGCGTCGCGAAGGCCGGATCGTAGAGGCCGCAGCCCATGCCGAGCCCGATCACGATCCAACCCGCGAGGTAGACCGGCAGGTTCGGTGCGCCGCCGAGGATGGCGAGCCCCACGGCGAGAAGCACTGCCGCCAGCGCAAGGACCGGTCGGCCCCCGTGCCGGTGGATGGCGAGCCCGACCCGTGGCGATGCGAAGGCCGCCGCCAGAAGGCCGACCGACAGGCCGCCGACCACCCAGGCCAACGGCCAACCCGTCCCGTCGGCGATGGGGCCGGCGAGCACCGCCGGCAGGTAGAACGAGGAGCCCCAGGTCAGGATCTGGATGACGCCAAGGGCCGAGATCACCGGCCAGCGGCGCGCCGGACCCATCGGATCGCTACCGGGCCCCGAGCACCGGCAGCCAGAGCGCCAGCGCAGCTAGGGTCACGAGGAGGACCGGCGGGGTGATGACCAGGCCGACCCGCATGTACTGGCCCCAGGTGATGCGTTGGCCCTTGGTGTCGAGGACGTGGAGCCAGAGCAGAGTAGCGAGGCTGCCGATGGGCGTGAATTTCGGGCCGAGATCGCAGCCGATGACGTTGGCGTACACCATCAGCTCGCGCATCAGCGGCGACAGGTCCGGGGCCTGTTGGATGGAGAGCGCGCCCACCAGCACGCTCGGCATGTTGTTCATCACCGAGGACAGGATCGCGGCGGCGAACCCGGTACCGATGGTGGCGACGAACGGTCCGTGGCCCGAGAGCCAGACGAGGCCCTGCGCCAGGTAATCGGTCAGGCCGGCGTTCTTGAGGCCGTAGACGACGAGGTACATGCCGAGGCTGAACAGCACGATCTGCCACGGGGCTCCCGCCAGCACCTTGCGGATGGGGATCACCCGGCTCCGGTTCGCGAGACCGAGCAGGATCAGGGCACCGGCGAAGGTGACGACCGAGACCGGCACGCCGAACGGCGCCGTCACGAAGTAGGCGACCAGCAGCAGTCCGAGGAGCGGGAACGCCGCCCGGAACACGAGCGGGTCGCGGATCGCGTTTCGAGGCGCCTCCAACTCTCCGACAGGGTACGTTGCCGGCAGGTCGCGCCGGTAGAACAGCCACAGCACCACAAGGGTCGCCGCGAGCGAGACGAGGTTCACCGGCACCATCACCGCGGCGTAGCGGCTGAACGAGATGTCGAAGAAGTTCGCCGAGACGATGTTGACGAGGTTGGAGATCACCAGCGGCAGGCTGGTCGAATCCGCGACGAACCCGCAGGCGACGATGAAGGCCAGTGCCGCCGCCGGCTTGAATTCGAGGCGCAGCAGGATGGCCAGCACGATGGGCGTGAGCAGCAGCGCGGCGCCGTCATTGGCGAACACCGCGGCGATGGCGGCCCCGAGCAGGATCACCAGCGGGAACAGCAGGCGCCCCCGACCCCCGCCCCAGCGGGCGATGTGGAGCGCGGCCCAATGGAAGAAGCCCGCCTCGTCGAGCAGCAGCGAGATGATGATGAGCGCCACGAAGGTGAAGGTGGCGTCCCAGACGATGTGCCAGACCACCGGGACGTCACCGGGGCTGATGACCCCGGTGGCCAGCGCCACGGCGGCCCCGATCAGGGCGCTCCATCCGATCCCGAAGCCCTTCGGCTGCCAGATGACGAAGACGAGGGTGACCGCGAAGATGGCGAGCGCGAGCATCGGGACCGTTTCTTGTTCTTGGGGGCTTGGGACGGTTCAGGCGGTGGCGACGCGGCGCCCGTGCTCGTCGACGACGCGCTCGCCGTCCTCCTTGACGAACTCGCCCTGCTGGGCCGGCAGGAGGTCGAGGACCGCCTCGGAGGGGCGGCACAGGGAGACGCCCTTCGGGCTCACCACCAACGGGCGGTTCAGCAGGATCGGGTGCGTCTCGATCGCATCGAGAAGCCGGTCGTCCGTCAGGGCCGTGTCGGCGAGGCCGAGCTCGGCGTAGGGCGTACCCTTCTCGCGGAGGAGGCCGCGCACGGTGAGGCCGGCACGTTCCGCGAGTTGGCGGACCAGGGTCCGGCTCGGTGGCGTCTTGAGATACTCGATCACGTGGGGCTCGATGCCGGCGTTGCGGATCAGGGCCAGGGTGTTGCGGGACGTGCCGCAATCCGGGTTGTGGTAGATCACGACGTCCATCACGCGACCTCCGGACGGGGCGAGGTGTTGCCGGCCTGCTGGCCGATCTCGCGGACCCGGGCGGTCAGGGCGACCGCGTCGAGGCTCGCCATCGGCAGGGCGAGGAAGGCCGAGATCCGGTTCTTGAGGTAGCGCTGGGCGGTGACGAAGGCGGTCTTCCGCTCGATCTCGCTGCCCTCGACCGCGGCGGGATCCTCGATGCCCCAGTGGGCGGTCACCGGCTGGCCGGGCCAGAACGGGCAGGCCTCGCCGGCGGCGTTGTCACAGACGGTGAAGACGAAATCCATGACCGGTGCGTCCGGGCCGGCGAACGCGTCCCATGACTTCGAGCGAAGGCCCTTGGTGGGGTACTCGGACTCGCGCAGGACTTGGACGGCCATCGGGTTGACGTCGAGCTTGGGCTGGCTTCCGGCGGAGAATGCCCGGAAGCGGCCTTGGCCTTCCTTGGCCAGCATCGCCTCGGCGAGGATCGAGCGGGCCGAGTTGCCGGTGCACAGGAACAGGACATTGTAGACGCGGTCAGGCATGGGCGGTGTCTCCGGTGGGGGTGCAACAGGCGGCGAGCGCCGCGACGGCGGGGGCGCAGACCTCGGGACGCCCCTGGCAGCAATCGCGCATCAGGAACTGGATCAGGTCCGACAGGTCCGGGTAGGCGGCGCTGTAGATGATCGACCGGCCCTCGCGACGGGAGGCGACGAGGCCGGCGTGGCTCAGTTCCTTCAGGTGGAACGACAGATTGGTGCCGGACACGCCGACCGCCTCGGCCAGCATGCCGGCGGCCATGCCGTCCGGTCCGACGGTGACGAGCTGGCGCACGATGCGGAGCCTGTGTTCCTGCCCAAGGGCCGCGAAGGCAGCGACGGCTTGCCGTTCGTCCATCATAATGTCAATATCTCAACCATCGTTGAAACGTAGAGGATAGAAGCTCCTTGGACAAGCCCAAACAGCCCTTCGCCGACGGAATGCCGAACCTGAGCGAAGGGCACTTCGTCGTTCCGACCACCGCAGACTTGCAGGTGGCCACGCTGTTCACCCATGCCCCGCGCTTCCTGATCCTGTACGGATCGCTCCGGGAGCGCTCGTTCAGCCGGTTTCTCGCCTACGAGGCCGCGCGCCTGCTAGAGGCGATGGGCGGCGAGGTCCGGATCTACGACGCGCACGGCCTGCCGCTGCCCGACGACACCACCGCGGATCACCCCAAGGTGCAGGAGCTGCGAAACCTCTCGATCTGGTCGGAGGGGCACGTCTGGGTCAGTCCCGAGCGTCACGGCGCCATGACCGGGGTGATGAAGAGCCAAGTCGACTGGCTCCCGCTGTCCGAGGGGTCGGTACGACCGACGCAGGGACGGACCCTGGCGGTGATGCAGGTCTCGGGCGGGTCGCAATCGTTCAACGCCGTGAACGGCCTGCGCATCCTCGGGCGCTGGATGCGGATGATCACCATCCCGAACCAGTCGTCGGTGCCGATGGCTTACAAAGAGTTCGACGAGGCTGGCCGGATGAAGCCGGGACCGCTGTACGACCGCGTCGTCGATGTCTGCGAGGAGCTGTGCAGGTTCACGCTGCTGACCCGCGAGCGATCCGTCTACCTCGTCGACCGGTATTCCGAGCGCAAGGAGCGCGTGTCCGACCGGCTGGACGCCGTGGCGGCCGATATTGGGTTCGCGAAGGCCTGAAATTCCCTCTGCACCGGCTTATTCGCGATGGTGTCGGGAAAATTGGCAATGTACACGGCGAAGCTCACGGCATTCGATACGACTGTGACCATCCGTGGGTCCGCGATGCCCGTGTTCAGGATAGCCCCGTTCTGCTTCGCCGCCCCCCCCATGGAATTGGAATTCGTTGTCCTTCATGGTCGGACCGAACCGCGTCGATGACGGCGCTGCTGCGGTGTGCGGTCGTCAAGGCCGTCGACAAGTGCTCTCCACCGAAACTTACAACACGATGGCGCCTCGTCCTTCACGTTGCCCCGTATTGCAATGAGAGGGGGCATACCTGCTGCGGCCGAGGATGCGTTCACTGGTGCGTAGCCAGACAGGGCGCTACCGGGATTGCCAACGACCGTCGAAGGGCGAACCGTTGAGCCACGACCCGACGATGCAAAGTCGAGGAGGGGTTCGTGAGCGAGCGTCAGGATCCGCAGCCCGATAAATCTGCGAAGATTTTATTCGTTTTCATTCATCAGGTTCACGGCGGCGAACAGCAGTTTACGGAACACCTCCGAGTGATTGGAGGCCTCCTGGACAAGGACCAACAGATCGGGCGGCTTGGACCCGGCATCTCCAAGAGCGTCGTCGACGAAACGCCTGATGGCAGCCCTCAAGGCGGGTCGGGGGTTCTGTCCGGCGGAAAGCAGCTTGGAAACCGTTGATTGGCTGGTTCCCAGAACGCGCGCCAGCCCGGTCTGGGACAGGCCGCGATCCCGACGCGCACATTCGAGGGTCGTCGCGACGAAGTCCGGATGGACGCCGGAAGGCATGGCACGACACACCTTCCGGATTCCCAACAGGCCCGTGCCGCGTTCCAGCGAAATCTGTTCCAGCTCGGCGCGGACGCCGCCCATATCCTGGCGAACCTGGAAGGGGTTCGCCATTCAATGCCTTGGCAACATCGCCTTCGCATCGGGCTTGGCGCGGCGTTGTAGACCCGCGCCGAGGCTCCGTTCACGAGCCCGGGATCGGCCACTGCCCCGGTACGGTCGGGAGAGATGTACCGGGGCAGGCGGCGCGGTCGCGTCGTCATCCTTGGCACGGCCGGCGCCATCCGTCCGTTGGGCGCCCTCAACCTTCCGCCCGCATCGCGGGACGGCACTCAGAACCAGAAGGCCTCGTCCTCCTCGTGGGAGATGGCGCGCGCCACGGAACCTACCTGCCCCAGGATGAACTCGCCCAGTTCGTCGTGGTCGAACTCGACATCGAGCAATGTCGAGTCTGAATGGTTTTCCCGATCGGGTCCCGAGACATCGAACCCCTGGACATCCGCGTCCGTGTAGGGCCGGACGCCCCCCCTCGTCCGGTCGCGGTCCGTCCGGGAGCTTGCACGGGAGGCGCGTTCGTTCTTCCGCCGCCAGGCGGGACGGCGTGCTGCGCCGCCGGTCGATCCGGGCGAGGCCTGCTCGAAGTCGGTCTTGGTACGGGCGTTCATGGGAACCTCCTTGGCTTAGGCGATGGCGGAGCGAGGGCAGTCGGCGGCGTGACGAACCGTCGCCGGCGCCGGTCGGACCGCTCGGTTCCCAACCGACTGGGTCGGGTTCAGCGAGCCCCGTCGACCGGGCCGACGGTCCGCAACGGCCAGGCGGCGGCAGCTTTCCTTCGGTACCGATCGCCGCCCGGGTCCGCGGTCGAGGTCGTCGGCGAGGTCGAGCAGATCTTCCCGAAGCGCGATGTCCGCGTCGGTCAGCGTCGTGGACGCGCCGTCCGCCGCGAGCAGGTTCGCGACCTCGGCGGGATCGAGGCTCGGCGCGTAGGGGTCGTCCGCCGCGATGCGCAACGCGGCCGCAAGGCCGACGGCGCGCCGATGAAGGCCGCCGCATCTGCAGCCGCGCCGGATCTCGGCTGCCTCGTACGGCCGCAGCATCGTCATCCGCACCGGAAGCGTATGGGGTGGATCGTGCCGCGAACGACCGGACGCGGAGAGCAGCCAAGGCGGTGCCAAGGTTGCGGTCCGAGACGTGCATCCCGCCGTCATCGCCCGGAGGGCGCCATCGCGGGCGACCAGGCTGGGGCCGAACGCGATCACCGCGAGGTCGATGCGGCTCCGGATGCTGAGGTTACTCAGCTGTGCCAGGGGCAACGCAACCATCAGGTGCCGTCCCGACGCCGTGGCCGCATCGAGGTAATCCGGGATCGCCTCGGCGAGGGCGTTGCTGCCGGCCAGGACACCCGGCGCTCCTGGATCATGACCACTCAACCCCCCACTCGCGAGGAGAGCCGCCTGGCTGGCCGACATGTCGTCGGCAAAAAACCCGATGTTCATGACGAAGGTCCCGTTTGTCGATCCGTGCTTCTGCGACACGGTGGGATTATACCCCACAGGGGTATATTGGCCAAGCGACTTCTCTAGTGACTAGAGGTTCGTCGTGGGAAGTGGTAAACCATTCCCTGGGCTTGGTCCGATGGGACGGACCGTCGTGATGCTATCGACAAACCGTGGCGGAAGGCTCGAACCTTATCCAATGGATCCTTCGTGCGGCTTGATCAGATGTCCTAGTTACAAACGATAGTGAAAAGCGGTGTCGTACTCTGAAAATTGCATCCCGTTCGGTATTGGCGAACTTCGCGCCGCGCTCTCGCACGGATGAAGTCGAGCCGCTGCCGAACGAGATCGGTCAATGATCTTTGCAACGAACCGACCTTATTGCGGTGACGATCCTCCCGGCAACCGCTTCGATCGAAATCTACCGCTGTGCTCGTATAAGATCGAGGGCACCTCAGGTGCGCGGAATGCTTCCCGTCCCTTGGAGCTCGCACGAAATCATGCCAACTTAAAGTTGGTGCGAAACCACGATAGGGACCCGCATCGGCCTCGACGAGTGTACCCCGTGACGAGCGAGCGAGCTTCTCCCGCACCGATTTATATCGTCCCCATTACCGGATCGACGCCTGCTCATACGCTGAAGAAGCAGACGCCCTACGAGGAAATGCCAATTGCAGGACCAGGAACACGGCTCGGAGGGCGTGGACAGGGAGGATTGGCTCGATCGCATCAATCGGAACGACCTCCGTTCGGCGAAGCCTCAGGCCATCGCGGCGGCCTGTCGCCGTCTGAATCCCGAGCGGGACGTTTTGCTGCGCGGGAGGTTGCTCGACCATCTCGCCAAGCTCGCGACCGATCACTTGGCGATGCGGGTCGACCGGCGACTGCCGAACGAGGGGCGGGATGCCATCGGGGAAGTCGTCGGGAACATGGTCGCTTCGATCATCGACCCGGATGCGGCCGACGGCCGTGGTTTCGAACACTCGTTCATCAACAAACTGGAACATCGGCTGATCGATCATGTGCGCAGATGGCGACGGGAGACGGTGGTCATCGAGCCACAATTATCGGACGAGGTAACGGGGCATGCGCTCGAAAGGCCGGATGGATACGGTCTGAGCCCGGAGGATGAGGCGATGGCGCAAGACATCGTCGCGGGTCTGCCCGACAATTACAGAAAGGCGTTCCTGCTCAGGAGGGCGGGCTTCGCCTACGACGCGGCAAGCCGAAGCGAAAGCATTGCGGCCATGCTGGGCGTGACCCCGAAAACGGCGAAGGCATGGGTCGAGAAAGCCCACGCCCTGATCCATCAACAACTGGGCATCAGACGATGACCGTGACCGACCATGAGCTCGACGAAATGCTCTTCCGCTTCCATTGCGAGGCGACGGAACAGGCGGTGACGCCCACGCTCGTCGCCAGGTGGACCGCTGCGTATCCGCATTATGCCGAGGATATCCGAGAGCATGCCGTGGAGCTCCTCGACATGAGCTTCCGGGCTTCGGCGAACGGGGCGGCTATCTCGGCCGGCCGATCTCCGGCACGGATCGAGCCGGTCACGGTGCCGACCCCCGGGATGACGTCCGAGACGGCACCGTCGACGCTGCGTGAGGCGCTCCGGACCGTGGGCCTGACGTTGCGCGATTTCGCCGACGGCATCGACATCGCCCGCTCGATCGTCACGGATGTCAACGACGGCGAGATCGTCAAGGAGACCATTCCGCGTCGCTTCCTGCGAATCGGAGCCGCTCGCGCGGGAACCGCCACGGATTGGTTCAAGGCGGTCGTCATGACGACGAACGACAAGGGAGAGCTTCCGGCCTTCAAGTCGACGGGCGATCCCCTGCCGGGCCGACAACGCACGTGGGAGGAAGCCATCAGGGATACGGACATGGATGAGGACCGGATCGCGTTCTGGCTCTCGGACGAGGGCTGAACCGTGGATCCCTGGCGTGATATCCGCCTGAAGGCGCGCCGACGCCATGCCGAGGCTTGCGAGGTCGCGACGGCCCGGACAGCCGAAGCCCTCGTCAAGGCGGCGCTGAAGATCGCCAAGCTGCAGGTCAGTCGGTTCGCACCCGGGACCCGATATGCCGTCGGCGTGCTCGGTGCGTTGGACCGCAGCGGCGGCTTCGTCCGGCTGGCGTCGAACCTCGACGCCCACCAAAGGGTGATCGTGTCCGCCCACGAGATCGGGCATTTCTGGCTGCACGACGAGACGGCCTTCATGGTGCGGTCGACCGTCTCGGGTTTCGGCGGCCGCCCTGTCGAGACCGGCGCCGACCGGGTCGTGGCCTACTCGCCCCGGCAACGGATGGAGGTGCAGGCCGACATCTTCGCCCAGGAGTTCTTGCTGCCCTCCGAGCTTCTCCACGAGATGATGGTCGCCCAGCGGAAGCGCCCCGAGGACATCGCCGCGGAGTTGGGGCTTCCCGTCGACTTCGTAAGGATGCAGGCGATCCGGGCGCTGCTGCTGCCACCCTTGGCGCCGCCGCCGGAGCGGTCCCCCGGCCCGAGGGCGACGCTTCCACCGGATCCGCAACAGCTTGAGGCGGCGCGCTGGGACGAACGGCCCCTCATCCTCGACGCCGGGCCCGGCACCGGAAAGACGCGGACGCTGATCGCCCGGATCGAGTTCCTGCTCGCCACGGACGTACCGCCGTCGGCCATCCTCGCGCTCACCTTTTCGAACAAGGCGGCGGCCGAGATGATCGAGCGCATCGAGATGCTGGATCCGGTCGCCGCCCCGATCATCTGGGTGGGCACCTTCCATGCCTTCGGCCTCGAACTCCTGCACCTCTATCATCGCGAGGCCGGGCTGCCGCAGGCGTTCGAGGTTCTCGACGAGATCGGCGCCCTCGCCATGCTTGAGCGGCTGTTGCCGACGCTCGGGCTCCGTCACTTCCAGAATCTTTGGGATCCGACCCTGGAGCTGCGGCCGATCCTGCGCGCGATCTCGCGCGCGAAGGACGAGATGGTGACGGCCGAGGCATACGGGCTAGCGGCGGCCGCTTCCCTCGACGCCGCTTCCACGCCGGAGGAACGCGAACGCGCCGAGAAGGCGATGGAGGTCGCGCGGGTCTATCGGGCCTACCAGGCCGAGCTTGAGCGCAGCCACGCCGTGGACTTCGGGGACCTGGTCTGGACGGCCGCCCGGTTGCTGGCCGAGAACCCGAAGGTCCGCGAAGCGGTGCGCGAGAAGCACCGCTTCGTCCTGGTCGACGAGTACCAGGACGTGAACAACGCCAGCACCGCGCTCCTCGAACAGATCAGCGATGGCGGGCTCCGGGTCTGGGTCGTCGCCGATCCGAGGCAATCCATCTACCGCTTCCGCGGCGCCGCGCCGGCGAACGCAGCTGAGTTCACGGAGCGCTACCCCGACGCGGAACGTCGTCAGCTCAAGACCAACTATCGGTCATGCGAGACGGTGGTGCGCGTCTTCGAGACCTACGGGGCCGGCATCGCGGCGGCCCCCCTGCCGGCTGTCAGCTGGAAGGCCCATCGGGGCAAAGTCGGGTTCGTCGACCATGTCACGGCTCCCGACCTCTACTCCGAGGCCCATGCCGTGAGGGACCAGATCGAGCGCCTGCGCGAGCAGGGCATCCCCTATGACGAGCAGGCGATCCTGAGCCGCACCCATCTCTGCCTCGCGCGGTTCTCGCGCATCCTGCAGGAACTAGGCGTGCCCGTCCTCTATCTGGGCGATGTGTTCGAGCGACCCGAGATCCGGGACCTGCTCGCCCTTGTCTCCCTCGGCGCGGACCCCGCCGGTGCGGGCCTGATCCGGGTCGCCCGATTCCCCGAATACGGGGCGACCCGCGACGACGCGCTCCTGGTCATCGCGGCGGCGCATGCGGCCGAGGAGGATGTCATCACGACCTGCGGCCGTGCCGCGGACCTGCCGGGTCTCTCGGAGCGCGGCCGACGGGGCCTCGGCCTTCTCGCCGAACACCTGGCGGGCACGGCGTGGAAGACGACCGCCTGGAAGCTCCTGTCCAGCTATCTCTTCGACGCCAGCGACTATCTGAGGCCCCTGCTGGAAGCGAACGACGTCCGTTCGCGGCAATCCCTCATCGCGATCTATCAGCTCCTGAAGTTCTGCCGGGAGCACCATGACGCGAACGACGGGCGCGGCGGCCGCAGGGTCTTGTTGAACGAGATCCGCCGCCTCGAACGCCTGGACGACGACAGGCAGTTCAGGGTCGTGCCCCCCGAAGCCGACGGGATATCGGCGGTGCGCGTGATGACCATCCACGGGTCCAAGGGACTGGAGTTCCGGGCCGTGCACCTGCCGCAGGTCGCCACCCGATACGTCCCGGGGCAACGACGACCGACGACGTGCCCCGCCCCGGCGTCGCTCGAACGCCTCCAGACGCCGCCGGAGGATCATGCGGCGGAGGAGGAATGCCTGTTCTTCGTCGCGCTGTCCCGCGCGCGCGACGTCATGACCGTGAGCAACGCGAAGCGCTACACGGAGAAGCAGACCTGTAATCCGTCGCGCTACCTCGGGACGATCGGTGGCGTCCTGCCGCCGGCGCGGCTCGCCCCCGCCCGTTCGCCGTCGGTGGGTGTTGCGACCCTGGCACCGCCGGAACCCAGGGCGGAATACGAGTTCCGGCATCTCGAAACCTACATGAAATGCCCGGCCAGGTATCGTTACGAGCATGTCGACGGGCTGGGCCACCTGGCTGAGAGGAGCGGGTATCTCCGCTTCCATGGATGCGTTCGCCAGACCGTCGCCTGGATCTGCGAGGGCGTCGCGAAGGGTGACGTCGTCACCCCCGAGGCCGCGGTCGCGCATCTGACGGAGATCTGGCCGAAGCGGGGCCCGACCGATCATCCGTTCGAGGCGATCTATCGCACGGAGGCGACGCGGATGGTCGAACGGTCCGCAACGGCCATCGACGCCCGGGAGGTGACCCTCGACAACGCTTGGACGGTCACGTTGGCCGGAAGACGGATCGCGCTTCGACCGGACAGGGTGCTGCAGACGCCGTCGGGTACCATCGTCGCCCAACGCTTCAAGACAGGTAGGAAAACGAAGGCCGAAGCGGAGAAGCCCGTGTGGGAACTCCTGCAGGCAGCCGGCCGCCAGGGTTTCTCGGGCCGGGATGTCCGCCTTGAGGCGTTCTATCCCGCCGCAGGCGAGCGTGAGGTCATCGCCCCGAAAGGGGACGGGAAGGGGTTGGACAGGTTCGTCCGCGCCCTGGAGGGTATCGAGGCGGGCGAGTTCAAGCCGATCCCGGCCAGGGAATGCCCCGATTGCCAGTTCTACTTCATCTGCACCTCGCAGGATTTTCTCTGACGCGATTACCGGATCGGGTGGTGGAGCTTCGCTGAGAAGGCAGAAGGGCAGGCCCGTTCCGAGGCGGCCCCTGATCGACCAGCGAGGCTCCACGATGAACGACCACCACGACCCCGACCGTTTCCAGATCCAGGTCGGCGGCCCCGACCTGGACTTCCGCACCATCACGCTCCCTGATCCGGTTCCCACGGGGCGCCAGATCCTCAAGGCGGCAGGGGCCCTGCCGGTCGAGGATCATGCCGCCGTCGCGTTCATGCCCGACGGGGCGTTGGAGACGCTCCGCCTGGACGAGACCTTCGACCTTCGCGGGCACGGCGTCGAACAGGTCCTGGTGTTCCGGACCGACCGCTTCTTCCGTTTCCTGATCAACGACCAGGACGAGGAATGGGGCGTCCCGATGATCAGCGGTCGCGTGCTCAAGGGACTGGCAAAAGTCGATCCCGCCGCGCACGACGTCTTTCTCGACGTCCGCGGTGGCAGCGACATCCTCATCCGCGACAACGAACTCTTCGACCTGGACAAGCCAGGCGTGGAGCGGTTCGCGACGGCACCCAGGGCCGAAGGCCACGACGGATCGGTATCGATCACCGTCGTCGTCAACGGGGAACCCACGGTGGTCGCCGCGAAGGCGGGGGATCTCTTGGCGACGGTCCGGGAAAAGGCGCTGACGCAGACCGAGAACGTCGGGCAGCCGCCGGAGAACTGGGAGCTGAAGGACGATGCGGGTGTCAGCCTCGACCTCGCCGCGACCGTCGGCTCGTTCGGCTTCGGCCGGGATGTCACGCTCTACCTGAGCCTGAAGGCGGGGGTGGCCGGTGCCTGAGATACAGTCCGTCGATCCGACGGTCTCACGCACGAAGTTCGATCGCGAGATCGCGAGGTATCGCGACCGGGAAGCCCACCATCACGGGCGGGGCTGCTTCCTGGTCGACGCGTCCTTTCCGAAGGCGCTGGTCCTCTTCGCCTCCAGGAAGGTCAAGCCCACGGTGCTCGTGGCGGGCGCAGTGCTCGACTTCTCCAACTACGACCTGCGCCCGCCGTCCGTGACGTTCGTCGACCCGTTCACCCGGGCGCCCCTACTCGCCAAGGACCTCACCATCTCGATGCTGCGGCGGCCGCCGATGCCGTCGATGCCTCCGGAGATGCTGCAGGCCATGCTTCAGAGCGGCCAGGTCGTGCTCTCGAACATCATCCAGTTTCACGGTCCCGAGGAGCCGCCGTTCCTCTGCCTGCCGGGGGTCCGCGAGTACCACGATCATCCGGCGCACACAGGTGACTCATGGCTTCTGCACCGGGGTTCTGGCGAAGGCTCCTTGGACTTCATCCTGAACCAGATCTGGAAGTACGGCGTGGACCCGTTCGACCAGATCCAGATCCAGGACGTGAAGGTGACGTTGGGAGGGCTGGGGGCGTCGTTCGACGCGATACCCGAATGACGCTTTCCGACGTCGCACGCGTCGTCGTGCCCCGGACCTGCATCGAACAGGTCCAGCTGCACATGCGTGCCGTCGGCCAAGACGGACACGAGGGCCTCGGCCTCTGGGTCGGGAAGCAGGACGGGGCCCGCTTCACGGTGCTTGAGGCGATCATTCCTGCGCAACGCCACGTCCGGACCGCCGACGGCGTCTGCGTCGTGGTGGGCCCGGATGAACTGCACCGCATCAACAAATGGCTCTTCGAGCACAGGCTGACGCTCGTCGCGCAGATCCATAGCCACCCCGGAAGGGCCTACCACTCAGGCACGGACGACGACTTCGCCGTCGCCACCCGGGTCGGATGTCTGTCGCTGGTGGTGCCGGACTACGCCACGGGACGTTTCGAACTCGCGACCACCGCGACCTTCCGGCTCGATGCGAGCGGGCGCTGGCGCGGGATCCGGACGCCCGAAGTGCGCCGCCTCATCGAGATCGTGGAGTGACCATGGCCTTCGCCAATTTCTTTAACCGCGCCGCCACCGCTGCCTCCCAGGTCCTCAGCGGCTTCGACCTTCCGGCCTTCCGCGGGACCCTGGACGGACATGTCATCGGGATCGCGTTCGACGTCGAGGCCATCCGGTCGACGGAGGCGGCAGCGACCCTCGACCTTCTCGTGAGGCTGGTCTCTCGCCTGCATCCCTCGGTGTGCCTGATCGCTCTCGACCACCATGCCGAGTCGGCCCGTGACAGCCTCATGCAGCTGGCGCTGTCCATCAACCCTGACATCGACCTGTCACGCCATTCCGGCGAGGTGACGGAATGCGTCGTCGTCGGCCGGAGCCGCCCGCGCATCGAAGCCACGATGGTCTTCGCAGGCTCGAATGGCTGGACGGCGACGCTCTCGCGGTCCGGCCCCCAAGGATCGGGCCCGTCGCGCAATCCCTTCGGTGCGGGCGCGGCGGCGTGCATCGCGGCCGCGAACGTCTTCCGAACGGTATTCGCCGATCGGCTGCCCGGCGGGGATCCCGATACGGAGGTCACGCTTTCCCTGTTGGACTACGGGAACGGGCCCCACGGCCGGGAATTCAACCCGGACACCGTCGATCTCGGCGAGGCCCACCTCGTCGGCCTGGGCGCGATCGGTAACGGGGCGGTCTGGGCGTTGTCGCGCATGCCCGGGCTCGCCGGATCTTTGCACTTGGTCGACCATGAGGCCGTGGACCTGTCGAATCTGCAGCGGTACGTGATCGCCGACCAGGCGACGGTCGATGTGGCGAAGGTCACGGCCGCGGAGAGGCTGCTGGCGGACACCCGCCTCACGATCTTTCCCCATCGGAAGCGTTGGGGCGACTATGCCGGGGAGCGGGGGGACTGGTCCTTCGAGCGCGTGGCTGTCGGCCTCGATACCGCGGAGGATCGCATCGCCGTCCAAGCCTCGTTGCCGAGATGGATCGTGAATGCCTGGACCCGCGACATCGACCTCGGCGTCTCGCGCCACCGCTTTGGATCGGACAAGGCGTGCCTTGCCTGCCTCTACCTTCCGGACGGTCAGGTGAAGGCCGAGGATCAGAAGGTCGCCGAGGAGATCGGCCTTCCCGACGCAGTATTGGAAGTCCGAGGCCTGCTGGCGACCAACGGTCCGGTGGACACGGCTTTCGTGACGAGGGTCGCCGAACGCCTGGGGGTGCCCGTCGCGGAACTGATGCCCTTCGTGGGCAGGCCCCTTCGCAATTTCTACCAGGGGGCGATCTGCGGCGGCGTGGTCTTCAACCTCACCGGTGGCGCGCGCCCGGTACGGGCGACGGTGCCCATGGCGTTCCAATCCGCGTTGGCCGGGATCATGCTGGCAGCGGAGCTCGTGAAGCATGCGGCGGGGGTACCCGAGGCGTCCACCACGAGCACCCGCGTCAACCTCCTCCGGCCGCTTCGAGGCCACCACGCCGACCCTAAGGCGAAGGCCGCTCCCGGCCGCTGCATCTGCAGCGACCCCGACTTCATCCGGGCCTATGAGGCGAAATACACGGCGTCGCCATGCCCGATGTGAGGTCGCCGCCGGCACGGGTCCCTCGACCGCCCCATGACGCAAACCGTTCCGCGCACACGGCCGTCGCACGGCGGATCGACCCGTCGGATCAACATCGTGCCCTTCGTGAGGAGAGGAGATCCACGTGTCTCCACGCCGTCCGTCGGGACAGCCTCAGCCTGGAGCCCCTGCCACCCCTGCGCGCCGTTTGTTCGTCCCTTCCTGCGGCTTCCTGTTCACCACCTTCGACCGGACTCGCTTGGCATCACGATTGACGCCGCGCTGCTCCGCCCGACGACGGACGAGTTCGGCTTTCAGCTCCTCGCGCGGGAGCAAAACCGCCGCCGCGGCGGCCGGCTCCAGCAGTCGCTCCCACGCTTCCATCACGGGACGCTTGAAGGCCAGCATCTCCGCCTCCGTATAGCGCCGCGTCGTGCCGTTGGTCTTCCTCACGCCGACCTCGTCGTCGGCATGATCCAGGACGTGGCCGACGAGGGCGATGTGGATCCCGGCCACGTCCTGGACAGAGGACGAGATCACGCGACGCATGTCGTGCGGCGAACTCAACGAGCCCGGGATCGCCGTCATGGTGTGCGTGAGCGTGTCCGCCACGAGATGGCCCACCCTCGCGGGCCGCCCGGCCTTTGCAGGTCGTTGCTTGGGGAATGCCCAGGGCGTCGCCCCGTCGTATTCGAGCCGGTGCCACGTCAGGTAGGCCGTCACGACCCTCCAGCATGCCGGGGGAAGCGGGATGACATGCGGCTTGCCGGTCTGGTTCGTGCGTCGGACCTTCCGGTGGTAGCAACGCCAAAGGCCCCATCCCGGCTCACCGTCCCAGGGCTCGAAATGCTCGACCTCGGCGGTGACGATCGAAAGGCGCCGCTGCCCGGTCCACACCGCCAGGTGCACGGTCGCCGCAACCGCCGGATTGAGGACGCCGGATGCCCTGGAAGTCGCGAGGATCAGGCCCGCCTCCGCCAGGGAGGGGAAGTGCTGCCGCCCCTTCACGCCCGAGAGCTTGGGGGCGCGGACGCGGTCCATGATGCCCTCGCGGACCCCGGAGCGTCGCTCCTGGGCGGGCTCGGCGAGCCAGCGGAAAAAGCGCTTCATGTTCCGCGAGACGTCGTTCGCCTGACTGCGCTTGCCTTCCTTGACGAGCCCTTCGACGGCCATGGCGAGGTCGGCCGCCTCCAGTCGCGCCACGTGGCGCTCATCGAATGGCAGGAGCGCCGGGCATGTCAGCACCTTGCTGTAGTTTCGGATGGTCGCGGGAGCCAGATTCCCCACCGCCTCCTCTGACTTGAGCCATTCGACGTAAGCGACCCGGGCCTCGCCGTAGGTCCAGGTCGTCGCGGCGGGCTGCCTCGCCATGACCTCCGGCACGTAGGGGACCGTCGCATCGCCGTGCCCCTTCTTGCGTGCGTCGGCGGCAAGGAGCGCCTGTCGGTGAAGCTCGATCCACTCGTCCGTCGGGGGGCCGTTGCCGGTCGAGACATGGCGCACGATGGAGGCGCAGACCGTCCGGGCATGAGCGAGGGTCCAGGCATCGATACGCCCGATCCGGAGCCGAAATTCACGCCCCTGGTATTGGACCCGCGCGAAATAGGTCGCCCCACGCGGCTGTATCCTGACGCGCAACCCCCGCTGGATCGTATCGGAAAACTCGGTGCTGAACTTGATCTTCACGTCCCGGATCAAGCCGGACAGGCTCTCGATGAAGGCGACCGTAAGTTCCTGCTTACGGTCCTTCGGCACCACGGGCGGCGGGACGTCGAGCTGCCAGGCGACGTTCGAGTAGGTCACCCCCGGCAGCCGGGGTCCTTCCTTGCGCTTGCCGCCCATCGAAAACCGTCCGAGTTATCCGTTCGTGAGACCTCATAGCTCGGACGGTATTCGGACGGCCATCGGTTTCGCTCGCTTGGACGTGGTTAACCCCTCACGATCCACCGGAAATGCTGTTTGCCCATCAAAGGGTTGGGCGTTTCGGCCTTCTGTGAAGGTGAAAAGCGCGTGGTGGCGGAAAGGCTTGACCCAGGCCCGGACCCGTGGTTTTTGCGGCTCTGGCACCCCCAGACTCCGTAGCTCAGCTGGATAGAGCAGCCGCCTTCTAAGCGGCAGGTCCCTGGTTCGAGCCCAGGCGGGGTCGCCACCTTCTCTTAAGGCCTTGAAAAGCCTAAAACTCTGCCGATATCAGTGCCTTAGCAGCCTCCGGTCATACAATCCGGTAGTGCAACGGGCCATGGCGCTGATGTCTTATCTCCTCCGGGACCCGCACGGCACCTACTACTTTCGCCGCGCCATCCCGGCTGGCCTCAGGCCCTTCATGCCCGCCCCGTGGACCGGAAAGACGAACTGGAAGGTCAGCCTCAGGACCAAGCTCCCCGCCGAAGCGAAGAGAGCGGGCGCCCGAAAGCTCCGGGATTGTATGGCGGACTTCGAGGCAGCCGAGCGTGCCCAGCGGGGCGAACCTCCGGCGGCAGTACCGCGAGCTCACACCCTGCCAAGCGTCGAGGAAATTGAGCGCGACGTGCTCATCGGGCTGCTCAAAGACGATGAGGCCCAACGCACTGATGGCGACTCGCGCCGGCACCTCCAGTCGGCGGAGGAGCGTGCGCAACTGCCGGACCTCTTAGGTGTGCCTCAAGGCCGCCGCGGGATCGGAGAGGACTACGCGTACGCCCTCGGGTTGGAGCTGGAAGAGCAGCATGCGGAGTACCGAGCTGCCTTGGCCCGGTCCGACCCAAACGCAGTGGACCGGGAGACCCGTGATTACCTCCGGCGGAAGAATGCACCGATCGATCCGACCTCCGAGGCCTACCACGAGGCCGGCATGGCGGTCCTCCGTGCCCACGTCCGCGGGTACGCCCTCATGCTCGACAGGCAGCGCGGTGACATCGTGCGCACGCCAGCACCGAGCGCCAACCGGGGGCCGAAGTTCTCCGAGGCCTACGCGGCGTGGAAGGCGGGGAGCGGGGCGAGGGGGTCTAAGAAGCCGGCGGCCAAGACGGTTCTCGAAGCCGACCGTGCGGTGCGCCGGTTGACGGAGTGGCACGGTGACATCCGCATCGGGGACCTCACGCGGGAGATGGCGCGGGAGTTCCGGGACGCGCTCGCGAGCATGCCGACTCATCTCCCGGAGAAGCTTCGGGCCCTGTCGCTGCGGGAGCTGCTCAAGCGGGACCTCAAGGGCTACGCGCTGCCGCACGCCTCAACGATCAACAAGCACCGCAACATCCTCGCCGCCATCGTCAGCCACACCGAGGCAGCCGGGAAGCTCGACGCCGTGCCGGGCTTCCGCAACCCCTTCGGTAAGGGCACGCGGCTGGACCTGGACGACAGAGCGGAGGAGGCGAGGCAGGGCTTCACCACGGCCGACCTCACCAGCATCTTCGGCACGGGGGTCTTCACTTCGGGCGACAGGCCCGGAGGCGGGGGAGGGGAGGCGGCGTTCTGGCTCCCGGTCCTCGCACTGCTCACGGGGGGCCGCCAAGGCGAACTCGCGCAGCTCCGCGTGGCCGACCTCGTGCGAGACGACGACTCGGGCGTCTGGCACCTCGACATCAAGCCGGGCGAGGGGAGGTCCATCAAGACGGCGTCGTCCCGCCGTAAGGTCCCGCTGCATCCGGCGCTGGAGAGCATCGGTCTCCTCCGCTACCGCCAGAGCCTCGTGGATGCCGGGGCCAAGCCGAATGATCCGCTGTGGCCGGGCCTCCAGAACGATAAGGCGGCCCAGCCGGTCGCCGCGTGGTCCAAGTGGTTCAACCGCCACCTCCGCGTAAAGGCAGGCATCAAGGACAGCACGAAGGTCTTCCACAGCTTCCGGCATACCTTCAAGCGGTTGGCTCGGAGTGCCCGCATCATGGAAGAGATGCACGATGCCCTCACCGGGCACTCCGGGGGCGGCGGAGTCGGGCGGACCTACGGGAGTGGCTTCGCGCTGCCGGCGATGGCGGAGGAGCTGGCCAGGATCGAGGTGCCCGAGGCGGTGAGGGGTCTGAGGTGGGAGATGAGCCGTCATGGCGAATGAGACGGACGTGGCGTGGACTAACGGGATGTGCGAGCGCTGGTCACCCGATGCGCTCGATACTTTTTTCGCGCCGCACCTGTCCGAGCTAAGTGAGTGTCTGGCGCCCAACGTGCCGGCCATGCCGGATTACTATGTCGCCTTCACAAGCATGAACGCGCTGCATCACCCTGACTATTTCGACGGCTACGGCCGTATCCGAGTTTTAGTCTCAAACTTTCTACGACGCTCGGTCATTGCGAATGCCGAGTATCGAGATGGATGCCACGCAATACGTGAGTACCTCGCGCTACTCCCGGACTCGACGGCGACCAGCATCCACGCAATTGCTGTAGCCCGCTTTGAAGGCTGCCTATTACAAGCAAGTGCCGCTCAAGCCTGTCTCGTTGCAATCACACGAACAATCTCTGACGCGCCTACCATTTACGTCGAGAACGACGATTCACCCTATGATCGCCTCAACAAGCTCGGCAACCGCATCCGTCACTATCACGATGACATCATGGGGTTCTCTAAGAACGAGTCCAGGCCGCTACCCCTTGCCCCAATCTGGATTACGAACACCGGGCTGATGAGCCGGAAGAACACGCGAGCCTACAGCCTGACATTCCAGGAATTGGCGTCGATATTGAATGACGCCATCGTCTCGGCCAGGATGATGGTGCAAAGCACGTCCCCTCGGAGTGGGCGTGCTGATGAGAGCGGGCTTCGCCCATTGTAGCGCTCGCTGGCCGCTCGCCATGCCCTGCCGTTTCGCGGTCTTAGGAGACCCACCGGGATGCAAAAAGCAGCGGCCACGGTGGTGCTCTTAGCGGCCACCTTCACGCCCACCCTCGCGATGGCCCGGCGGGTGATCGTAGAGGACGGCACCGCGGGGCAGGACCTCCAAGGCGCGGCGGCCTTCCTCGCGCTGTTCCCCGTGGTGGCCGTGGCGGTCTTCGCGATGGCTCGGTGGGCAGGCTGGCGGGGGTAAAACGCTGGCGCTTGGGCGGCGCGAAGCGCTAGGTGGGAACGCGATCAGCGGGAGAGACGCCTATGCCGAAAGTGCCAAAGGATGCCGAGGTGCATCGCACGGTAACGCCCCTAATTCGTGAAGAGACTTCGCTTCCAATATATTGGCTCAACGCCGAGTGGGCGGTAAACGAATTTGGAATGGAAAGCCTCTGTCATGGGTCGTGGTACGCGATCCCGGCGTCAGACTTAGGCAGAGCACGCGGAGACCGAGCCGAGTGGCCGGCACAGATTGAAGACAAGGGTTGGACTGACCCGCGTCTATTTCTTGAGGCTTTCCTCAAGGCTTTGGAAATTCATAGTACCGCACACAATTTCGACCTGGAGCGCGAGTGGGCGCTCGCCAACAGAGCCGCGGATGAGCTTGTGATAGAACGCGAAATGTCGCGAAGACGGAGGCAGGCAAGCCCTCATGCCTTGGACTACATCGACGTTCGGGAGATGGACGAGATGGACAAGCAACTGGAGGAGGTCCGATCCGAGGGCTTCCGTGCCCCTGATTTTCCAGAGTCGTGCGTGCCGCCGGAAGCCGACTAGAACTTATGGGCGAAGCCCCGGGGGCAGGCACACGAAGCACCCACCCCCGGCCACCATCTTGTCCGCCTACTGTTCCGGCACCATCCCGCTCAAGTCCACCCCGAACGCACGGCCCACCTGCGCGATGGTCCCGGCGCCCGCCTGCTGGTCCGTCTTCGGTGCCGCCTTAGCCACCCCCACCGCACGGCCCCTCACGGCTTGCCTAAAGACCGCCTCGCGCACCACCGGGTCCGCCATCAGTCGCTTGCCCGCCGCGTCCCGGTACTTGTGGACCGTCCCCGTAAGCATCGCCTGCTTGGTGCCCTTCTGGTTGTCCACCTCGGGGTCCCTGTCCGGCGCTCTCTGGTACGCCCCCGTGGCGATCAGCCGGCCCACCATCTCCTTCAAGCTCGGGCTGCGGGGCGGGTGGCCGGCTAGCTCCTGGTAGACCTCGAAGGCATTTCGCCCGTCCTTCGTCGTCACGTCCCGGAGGTCCACCCCGCGGAACGTCGAGCTGGGCGCCCCGAACGGTCCCACCTCCGCCTCGTCCACCATGCGGCGCACCTCGGCATCCACCAGCCCATCCTTGCCGTGGACCCAGAGCCCCTTGTGGACCGTCATCGGGTCTCCGAAGAGGTCGCGCTTCGCTGGCAGCGTCTCGCTCAGGCCCGGCACGGTGGCCATGATCTTGTCCACGATGCTCCGGGTCTCCCGCATGTTCGGGTCCGGGTTCACGAAGCGCAGGCCCGAGGCGAAGGGCACGAAGTTCGACGCCATGCCCCCGGCCATCTTCGACAGACCACCCTTCTCCGGGCTGGTGATGGCCGAGAGGGTGTCGTTGAGGGACGAGAGGTAGGTCTTCTGGCCGAGCTGCTTGACCAGGGAGAGGAAGACCCCGCCCAAGGCCGCCACCGCCTTTTCCCCCGGCCCATCGCCGTCCTGGTCCCGCTCCAGGATATCGACCACATCCGCGATGATCCCGAAGGGCATGGCGATGGGATCGTAGCGCCCGAAGTTCACGTAGGTCGGCGCTCCGTCCTCGCCGGGGATCACGAAGGAGTACGGCTGCCACCCGGTGGCCATCAGGTTCTTGCGCAGCTCCGAGTTCATCGGGCCGCCGCCGGTAACGTGACCGGCATGGGTTAAGACGGCCGCAGTGCCCATGAAGAGCGAGCCCATTGCGAACTGTCCCACCGCCTGGGCCTGCTTCTCCGCGCCCATCTCGCCCCGGAGCATCCTGCGGTACTCGCCCTGCAACAGGTTGAGGCCCGGAGTCAGCTTCCAGCCCATCCGCAAGACGTTGGTCGGGGTCTTCACGAACGGGACCACGAAGCGCAGCGCCCCGATGGTGTTGGTCCCGCCCTGGACCCATGAGCCTACCGTCCCCGGAAGGAGGTCTTGCTGGAAGGTGGCGACGTTCGCCTCCTCCAGGGCCTTCAAGTCCACCGCGCGGCCCGCATCATCGAACGCCTTGTCCAGCGTCCGGCGGACGTGCTCGGTGAGCGCCGGTCCCTCCAGGCCTTGCACGATGCCATCCGCATGGGCCGCCGCCTGGACCTTCGAGCGGTAGACCACTTGCTTGACCAGCTCATCGACGGCACCGAGTGCCCGGGTGGGCAACCCGGCGGCCTTCATGAAGCCGGTGTAGGCGTTGCTCAGGATGCTCGGCACCGCGTCCGCCGGCTTGAACCCTTCCGCCACCCAGTTGGTGGACCGGCCGGCGGTGGCCGCGTTTAGCTCGGCAGTGTGCGGGGCGAGGATGCTCTCCCCTGTAGTCCAGGTGCGGACAGCATCGCGCCAGGACTCGTGAAGGGAGGTGGCGAAGTAGGCGTATTGGCGGGCGTTCTCCGCTACCAGCGCCCGGTCACCCTGCAACGCCCCTCCAATCATCCGCTCCAGGGGCCGCCCCGCGAGCATGTAGGAGTTGGTGGTGAAGTTCACGAAGTGGGTCCGCAATCCCCAGAGGAGGTTGTTGACGTAGAGGTAGCTCGCGTCGTCCTGGAGCCTCGACCAGAAGCCCCGCCGGAGGAGCCTGTCCGCCACCCTCGGGTCCCGCCCGGCCGCCTCGATGAGGTTGAGCATCTTGGCATCGGACAGCCGGCCCATCGCGGCCACGTCCTCCAGGCTGTACGCGAAGTCCGCCCGCTGCCGCCGCAGGGTCCGCGCCGCGTTGGCCACGATGGCCGCGCCTTGAGCCCGCGCCGTGGCCGCCACCTGATAGTGGCCCCGGAGGGCCGTCATGGCGGCCGAGAGGTCCCCGCCGTACTCCTCCAGCGTCCCGAGCTTGATGCGGTCCGCGAGGTTGGCCGCGTCGGTGGCCGCCCGGAGGGTAATGAGGTCGGCCGCCGCCACGTCCGCCACCATGCCATCGGCGTTCCGGCCGGCGAGCTGGAGGGCGCCCATCAGCTCCGCCGGGTCGTCCCCGTAGAGCGCGACGCGCTGGGCGATCATCCGGTCCTGCATCGCGTCCGACCGCACGCCTGTCGGCCCGTCGCCTACCTTCCCGGCGGCAATCTCCCCGGCGAACTCATCGGAGACCCGGCGGATGACCTGATCCAGGGGCGAGGTGCCGGGGGCGTGCTCCGCCTCCAGCGCGAACTTCTGCCAGGGGATGCGGCCACCGTCCCCGAACGTGTAGCCCCGCTCCAGGGCACCCTCCCAACCGCCGGGGCCCATCAGCGCCGCGGTGTCGGCCTCTCCGTGCTGGATCAGGCGGGAGACCTGCTCATCGGAGACCTCCAAGAGCGGAGCTGGCCGCGTGGCCATGCCGGTGGTCTCGGCCGCAGGGGTCTCGGTGCGCAGCTCGGGCAGCGTCACCTCCGCCGTGCCGTCCGCCCTCGTGGTCACCTCGGTGCCCGCCGCCTCGGGACGGGCCGGAAGGAGGCTGGCCTCGGCCTGGGCGGTCGCCTCGGGGTGGGTCTCGCGGAGGGCAGCCAGGGTCTCGGTGTCGCCCTTGCTGGCCGCCAGCTTGGCGTCCTTATGCGCCACCGCCTGGGCAAGTTCCTCGGTGGCGGCATGCACCTCCTCCGCCGTGGCGTTGCTGGCGCGGTAGGCCTGGACCTTGGCGTAGCCCTTCACGCTGAGGGCGAAGACCCCCGCCATGGCCGCGTCCACGCCGATGGACTCCAGGGCGTTCTTCATGCGCCCGAGGGCCGGGGTGTCGTCCTCGTTGCCGGTGTGGGCGAGGTAGGCGGTGACAGGAGTCTGGAGCCACGAGGGGCCCTTGAGCAGCACGAGGTCCGACAGCCGGGGGCCGTTGGGATCGAACGCCACCGCGCCCACCGCCGCCGCCTTGCCGGTGGACAGCAACATGGCGCCGCGCCGGGTCGCCTCCGCTCCGGTGATGGCGGCACCGGCCACCGGGAGGAGCTTCGCGGCCGAGACCACCTTGCCGGCTCCGAGCATACCCACCGCGAACTGGGAGAGGCCGGAGACGAAGGAGTTGGCGATGCTGCTTTCCCCGAGGGACTTGTCCAGCGCCTCGACGCTGCGCCGGGTCTCGGTCTTGTTCGCCTCCTCCGGCTTGCCGAACAAAAAGTCCGAGGTCTGATAGATCGACTTGGCGGCACCCGTCACGATGGCCCCGCCGATCTGCCCGGAGGCGTCATAGCGGGCCGCGGTGTCGGCCGGGGCGTCCAGGCCATGCGGTCCGATGGTCTCGGGGGTGGGCTCGGCGGACGCTCCCTCCCCCATCAGGTCTCGGAACTGGTCCGGTGTCATGCCGGTGCCGCCGCTCGGGGGTGCCGTGGCGGCCCCGGGCGGGGGCGAGGCGTCCAGGGCCTCGATGTCAGCCGGCGAGAGAGCGCGGGGTTGGGCCGGCGCCTGGGTCGGCGGGGTGGGCGTGTCGAGGGCTTCGAGTTCGTCCAAGGTCATCGTGGGGGTGGCTCCAGGCATAGGGGGGCGGGCAGCCCACCCAGGGCGCGGCGTCGGGCCGGCCTCGATGGCACTGCGGGGTTGGTCTCAGGTCGGGTGGTGGCGCGGATGGCGTGGTGCGGCTGGGGCCCTAATGGGTCCGGTTGCCTTGCCGGAGGTGCTCCGCCCATTCCTCCAAGGCGTCCACGTACCGTTCGACCGCGTCCACCATCATGCAGGCCGGCGGGTCCGCGGGGGGCGACACGCTGGCCTCCGGGGGCAGCTCCGGTAGGGCCTCGGGGTCGGACCCCAGACCAGCCGCGTGGGCTTCCTCGAAGAGGTGCCGGATGTCGGCCGCCACGTCCTCCTGAGGCCCCGGGGCGTCGTGGTCCTCGGGAGAGGTGGTGCCGGGGGTCTTGCTCGACATGGTGCTACACTCCTTTCGGCTCAGACTGGGGTGGTCGCCGCCAGCTCGAAGTGCGTGCGGCCTCCTCCCGTGCCGCCGCCCACGTTCACCCCAGCGCCGAGTTGAACCGCGGAACGGCGGATGGCAGCGGCCACGGCATCCTGATGCCCCGGCTCGAAGGAGACCCGTCCGTTGGCGTCCACGGGCCAGACCTCCGCCCCCTCTCCGCTTCTGGACGCGACCACGATGCGGAGCTTGGGGTTGTCCGCCTGGGCCTTCCTGATGGCAGCCGCGAGCACCGGCGCGAGGGTGCCGAGGACTTGCTCACTGTTGCCCACCGGGTCCGGGTTGGATGCGCGAAGCCGGGCTTGGGTCGGGGCATCGGGCGCATTGGCGTAGGCGTCCGGTGCCGGCTTCGGGCTGCCACCCCCGAACATGCCTCGAAGCCGATCCGTGAGGCCGCCTGCCTTCGAGATGGTGGCCGCGGTGACGGTCTTGGCGGCTTCCTTGAGAGCGGCCCCGGGGAACGCTCCGCTCCCCGTGAGGGCATTGCGGACCGCGTCGGGAGTCACGAGGGACTTGTTGAGACCGTCCCCGGCGTATTGGCTCCGGCCCGTCTGCATGTTCGGCAGGGCGGCCCATTCCTTGGCGAGGTTGTTGGCGAACTGGTCGGGAGTAATCTTGCCAGCCGCGAAGTCTCGGTAGCCCCGGCGCTCCAGAAGAGAGAGGGCGAGGCGATCTTGCAAAGCGGGTGTGAACCGCTCCGTGCCGGTGAGACCCAGCTCGGTCTTTAAGCCTGCGAGGGTCTCCCTCATGAACTGGTATCGACCGGTTGCGGAGGACTTGGTTCCCCGGTCCCCGGACCATGCCATCACTTGGTCCAGCGTCATGCCGGAAAGGTCCTTGGTGCTATCCGCGTTACCGAAGAAGGCATTGTAGTTCCCCTTGCTTTCCGGCCCCGCCACGAAGTCGAGGATGCGGGCGGCCCGGGGGTCGGCTTTCAGGTCCGCTGACGCGTAGTTCCCCTGAGGTGCCCCCGCGTTGGCCAGGGCCTCCTTGAAGGCCTCCTGGATGTTCTGTGCGGTCTGCCCCCCGAGCGTCGCCCCGCCGGCTTCGGGCGGCCTGCGGAAGCCCGCCACCTTGTCCAGCGGGAGGGTGCTCTCTTGGGCCTTGCCGTTGTCGTTGCCCGCAAAGTACCGGACGTGGTCGCCCTCGATGCCGACCACGAAGCCAACATGCCCCGAGGACCCGCGGGCCAGGGACTTGAAGACCACCACGTCGCCCCGGGTTGGGTTGTCCACCGCCGTGCCGTAGTCGAGGAAGTCCTTCGCCATGAGGGACCCCCGGGTGGCGTGGCCCGAGGCATCGAGCACGCTGTCCACGAAGGCGGCGCACCAGGGTATCTTGGCGGGGTCGATGGTCTTGCCGGCGGACTTCGAGAGGAACGCCGTGAGCACCGCCCGGCCCTGGGGGTCGTTCTCGTCCAGCCCGGTGAATTGGCGAGCGACCGCCTCGGCACTCGTGGGCTGGGAGAAGGTCCGGTTGTTGAGCGTGGCTGTGGTGCCGTCGAAGGTGGCCTTGCCGGCGAAGGCCCCGGCAAACGCCTTCTGGAAATCGACGGCCTCGGTCGGGCCCACCGTGGCGCTGGCGGTCTCGATGGGCGTTCCGTCCGGGGCCCTGAGGTCGGACCGCTTGCCGGTGGCTCCCGTGGGTGCCGGAGCGGCGGGCGGCGCGATGATGCCCCGCTCGACACCCCTCGCGTAAAGCTCCTGCATCTTGAGGGTGAGGGGCTTCTTCTCCTGGGCCGCCTTCATCTCGATGGCCCCTCGGGTCTCCGCCGGGAGGCCGTTGAACCATGCGCCCGCCTGCTCCGGGGTGGCCTGCGTCCGGGGAGCAGCGGGGACTGCCGGAGCCGGCGCCTGGGGTCCCGGGGGCGAGACCGTGCCGGCCTGGGGCGCACCTGGCGCCTGGGGTGCATCGCGACCGCCGAAGGGGTTGGGCTTAGGGGTGACCTTCGAGCCCGCCACCGTGGGCGCCTCGGGGGTGGGCGCCCGGACGAAGGGGTTGTCTTCGGGTAGCCCCTCCCGGCTGTAGGTGCCGCCACCCGTGTCGCTGAGGGTGATGCGCTTGAGAATGGACGCACCAATCTCCCCGATGGCCTTCTCTTGGGCGATGAAGTCGGCATCGGGGTTGGCCTGCCGCCACGTCAGCAGGGCCAGCCTGTAGTCCCGCTTGGCCGCCAACCCGGTATCCGACATGCCGTCCGGGTCCATGACGGCTTCCAAGTTGTTCTGGGTAAGGGTCCGCTCCCGAATGGTCCGCTCGATGGCCTTGGACTGGTCTGAGGAGAAGACGGCGGTGATTGCCGGCCCGTGTTCCTTCATGCTCTCCGCGAGCTTGTACGCCCGGGTGAGGTCTTCGGGGTTCTTGAAAACCCCGTCCGAGATGGCCCGTTGCACGCGCCGGAGACCACCCCCGTTGAGGATGTCGGTGGTGACCGCGAGCATCTCCCCGTTGTCGGAGGTCTGGGTGCCCTTGCCGATGGTGTCGCGCCACCGAATGGCGTTGACCCGGAAGTCGGGGTCCACCTTCTCCCCCCTGGCCAGAAGGTCCTCGGGGATCGGCTCGTTGGGGGCCTTGGTGATCGCCTGGATGGTCTCCCGAGTGACGGTATCCTTCGCCTCGGTCTTTTCCTCCCGCCGCTTCTTCTCGTCGTCCGCAATGGACTTCCGGCCCATGGTCTCCAGGGTGTCGATGGTCTTCTGGCGGGCGTCCCGGCCATAGGGGGTGTTGCCCCAAGTGTAGTCCTGCCCGGGGACCTTGCGGTCCAGGAAGTCGAGGAGCTTAGGGTCCCTCTGGGTCACCGCATTGCTGGTGATGGTGTCGATGAGCTTTTCATCGAGCTGCTCCCGGGTGGCCCCGGTCTTGAGGCCTTCCTCGCGGATGGCATCGAGCCTGCCGAAGACCCCCACGTAGTCGGTGCCCTTCCGGGTGGCGAGGCCGGTGGTGTTGGCATCCTGGATGGCTTGGTCACCCCGGGCCGAGAGGACGGTGGTGTAGCCCTGCATGGTGGCCTTCGAGGCATCCCCGATGTGCCTCTGGAGGTAGTTCGAAGCTATCTGGTGGACCTTGGGGATAAGACCTCGAAGCACATCCGGGTCCTTGGTCTGGATGTTGTCTTTGAGGAACCCGCTGATGAACTGGTCGTAGGCCTTGGGGTCCGTCGAGGTCTTGCCTTCCCAGGTGTCGTAGGCCGCCGCGAACTTCTGTTCGAGCTGCCCCCCGGCGACCTCACCTTCGGTCTCCTTGTAGCCCTTCATGAACTGGGGGGAGGCCTGGGCAGGGATGAGACCCTTGGAGACCCCCTCGGCCGCGCCCGTACCGTTGGACTGCCAGAAGGCGGCCTTGCCCCGGAGACGGTCGGCCTCCTCCGCGTCCTTGTCCCGCTTCTCAACGAAGGACCCGAGGTTGCCTCCGAGACAGGAGAGGGAGCGGGCTAGGTCCTGGAGGGAGGTGCCGCGGGAAGGGGCCTGGGGGGTGACGAACGTGTCAACGGGTGAGGCTACCGGGCGGAGGGCCTCGGTTTCCTCGACGGGTCTGTAGGGTGCTCTTGGCATGGGGGTGACCTTGGGTCTGGACGTGGGGACGTGCTCCGAGACCCCGTGCTGATGGGCATGGGGTGGCTTCCGCGGCGGGGGCCTCGGAGCGGTGGTGCTGATGGTGACGGTGGTGGTTGGTGTATCGGCAGGGGGACGGGCTCGGGGGAGCCTCAGGTTCTAGTGCCGGTGTTGTGGTCGGGCCGGGGGCGGAAGCCACCCCAGAGGAACCACCCCCGGCCCTTTCCCCCGCATGTGGCCGGCCCCATCAGGCGGCGCGGGGAACTTGGTGGAAGACCTCAGGCCGCCTTGTCGGCGGTGGCTGGGTCCTCGGCATAGTAGGCGTCCACCAAGCGGAAGCTGTCCCGGAGGAGAGTGGCGAACTCATCCCGGGTGATCGCGATGGCGGATCGGGGGTGGTTGCAGTCCCAGAAGTGCAAGGCCCGCTCGATGGCGTCCTGGCGGCTCCGCCTCGGGGTGCCCTGGGAATGCTCTGCCCTGGGGGAGCCCGATGTCACCCGGAAATGCTGCGGGTGCTGGGCGTGATGGTCGGCCCGCTTGTCCTGCCTCACCACGTCACCGAGCCCTGCGTTAGCGACGAGCCGCCCGAGGGTGTGCCGGTAGTTCCCGCTCCAAGGGCGGACGTAGGCCCAGCCCCGGCCGTTGTCGTTCACCGAGGCCCCACCTCCGAAAGCAAGCAGGAGGTCGAGCATCAGGAAGACCTCGGGCGGGCACCACCGCGGGCCCCGCTCCGGGTTCTTCACCGTGAAGTGGACAGAGAGACCCCCACCGTCCGAGGCCGGGGCCGCCCAGGTGGCCGTGAAGGGGCCATGAGGTCCGACCGTGAGGAGTTTGATGTCTGGATAGGGGGCGGAGGGGTCTTTGAGCTGGGCGAGGGCAAGCCTCAAGTAGGTGGTGCGGGCCTCCCAGGCCTCGGGGCTCATCGGGAGGTAGCGGGGGCGATGCTGGCGAGTCGTGGCGGAGGTATCGGCCATGGGGTGGCTTCATCCTTGTGGGGTGCGGGAGGTGAGCCGGTGATGATGGTCCGGCACGGCGGGCACAGCTCCGCCCCGCCACCCGAGAGGCCGACTTGAAGCGGGCATCGGGCAGCGTTCCCCCGAGTGATGGCGGGGGTTGGTGTCGGGCTGTGATGGGTGATGGCCGCCGCGGAGGTGGGGCAGCCGAATGGGGTAGGTGCGCTTGGAGGGCTGCTCAGCCGAAAACGGCCGACGCTCTAGGAACTCTGGTTAGTCCTCGGCAGCTTCGCCAACCAGCCCGATGGGCCGCATTAGGTGCTTGGCGTTCACCGCATCGTAGAGACGGAAGACACCCTTGATGAGGTCTTCGTACTGTCGAGCGGTGATGGTGCTTTCCAGGCTCCAGCGGCGGGCGTTCTTCGTGTAGAACTTCAAGGCCCGCTCGATGGCGTGATGTCGCTCCCGGTTGGCCCAAGGGCGGCCCGGGACGCGCTCCAGTGCCCAGGGCCCGAGGTCTAGCCGGCCGCTGGAGGGGTGAAGCCGTACATCCTCGTCAGCATCGGCGTTGACCAAGAGGCGGCCGAGCGTGAACCCTTCGGCTAGGATCGGCAGGTGCTCGGGGCGGCCCGCGACAGTCTTCCCCGAGAGGGCGGGCATCTCGTCTACGAACAGTGTCAGGACGCGGAGGACTAGGAAGCCGAATGGGTCGATGTAGCGCCCCTGCTCCTCCCGGCCGACCATCTGAAAGCTGATGGCATAGCTGCCCGACCATGTTGGAACCGGCGGCGGAACGCTATGGGCGTCGAAGACCGGACCGTGAGAACAGCGCCCGACAAGAAGCAGCAAGGTCCCGATAGGCAGCTCCGTGCCCTGGGATAGGTGAGAGACCCACGCATCGTAGAAGCCAGCACACCCAAGGATGGCTTCGGGGGTCGGCGGGTCAAACCTCCTGCTGACTTGGCGCCGTCGCATCTCGGCGGCCTTGGTACGGTCCTCGGCGCGGCGGGCCGCCCCGGCCTTCATCCGCTCGCTCTTCGCCAGGGCAGCCTTGGACCGCTCGCTGCGGACTTCGGTGGGTGTCTTCGGAATGGTCGTGTTCAAGTTGCCCCCAACCGATGTGATCTCTCGCGCGGGCCTCAGTAGGCACAATGGTCACTACAGGGAGGGCCGGAGGGAGCTACCTCTCTTCATATACGGTGGGTACTAAGCCGTTTCCGGGGTGACAGAATGTCGCGTAATCCTTAAACTGCTGATTCGACTAGTGAATTCTAAGCGCCATTCTCGCCTAGCGCAGCATCCGTAACGGCGCCTCTTGAAAGCGAGGCAGCCCTACCAGTTGCCGTTAGGCTGACCTGATGGCGACCCAGGGGTGGGCCTTGGGTCGGCTCGTGGTCTCCTATTGCCTACTACCGCCGCCGCTGGTCTTGGGGTGGGCATCAGGGGACTTGGGGTGCCCCGGAAAGGAACCTGATCCTACAGACATTGAGGGTAGAGGCAGGGGCCATGAGAAGGTGGGAGTGAGGGGTAGACCACTCCTCTACCCATACCCTCCGGGCGGGCTGGGGAAGTCCCCTTGGGTGTGGGAGGGGTGAAGGGTAACCACACCAAGGCATGCCTAATGGCAGGCTTGGGGGTCCCTCATATACGCTGCCTATTACCCTAGCTAACCCATTGATTTCATTGAGCCCGGCTTTTAGCCCCTTGCGGCCACTCCGGGTGCATCTCGGCCGGCACACGGTGTTGCAGGACGATGAGGGGGTCTCCCGGAGCGAAGGCCACCGCCGCGAGCACCATGAGGGCCAGCCACAGGACCACGAGCTGCGCGAGGCTCAGGTCACCAGCCCTCGATGAAGAGCACCACGGTAAGCACGCAGAATAGGATCACCGAGACCTGCCGCCAGTCCTGCGCGAGGGCACTGAGCGCGTGAGCGTCGGTCACCGCTTGGTCACCCGCAGGCCAGCCGCCCGCTTGTCCCCGGAGCCGCCGGTCGGCAGCCCGTACAGAAGCCCTCAACACCTGGAGGCCGGCTGCCCCTCTCATATCGCTGCCCAATTCGGGCGCTGCCCCAAAGCAGGCTTCCGCTCAGCCTTTCCGCGCCTGATCTCTCAGCCGTTGCTTATCTGCTTGCCGCCGTGCACAGCGAGCCAGGATGCCGCCGCATTCATAATCTGAGGCTCGCCGCGGAGAACTCGCTCTAAGCCGTGGCTCTGGCGGGCATTCGCGCACGCTCCGCTCTTCGAGGAACCGCAGGACCGCCGCGAGAGTGAACGCCTTGCGCGGAGACCTCTCCCCGAGCCCCGTCTGGACGTACTCGATGTGGCCGCGCTTGATGTGCCCTCGGAGCGTGTCGTCATCGAGAGGCAAGAGCCGGCACAGCTCGGGGGCGGAGATGGTGAGGCGGTCACCGAAAGCCGCCAGGAGGGCCGCAGGGGCCTGCGGAGTCATACGCGCATCTTTCTTGGTCGATTGCTCGGAAGGCAGCCTAGGCCCGCCACAGCGCCGCCGCACGGCCCAGCTCGATGCCGCCCCCAGGCAAATCCGCATCGACCGCCTCCGCCAGCGCCACCGTCACGCTCCGCCCGCCCATGAACGTCCTGATGACCCCGAACGGCGGCGCGAGGGCCCGCACGGTCGGCCGCCAGCTCTCCGCATTAGGCGCCTCGGTCCCGAGGCAGTGACAGGCCGCATCCATGGCGCCCGGCGGCACAGACAGGGCCAGTCGCGGGCTCAAGGCCATGGCCACCCGTGCGTCGCCGTCGGGAGCGTGCGCGAGGGAGAACCACCCGGTGGCCCGCATGGCACAGCCGATGAGGGCGAGACCCACCCGCACCTGGGCCTCCGTCCCCCAACCCTGCCCACGGTCACTGTCGCCCGCCTCGTGCTCCGCGGTGGCCCCGACGATGAGGGCCAGCCGGGCCAGTCCCATGCTGTCCGCGAGGATGCCCTCGTGGAGCGTGCGTAGGGTGATGCGGGCCAGGACCTCCGGGTCGCCAGCGGCGAGGTAGGGCAGCGCCATAGGCTTCGGGCCGGCCGCACGGTCCACCATGGCGACCCACTCGCGGATGAGGGTGGCGGTACTCTCGGTGGCCGGGTGCGGGCTCACGCGAGGCGCCCGGCGGCCACGGCATCACCCGTAAGCACCGCAGAGAACACGTCCAGCACTTGCGCAAGAACCCCGCACGCCACATCGCCCATGTCGTTGAGGATCGGGTGGCGCTGCTCCTCCCCGACCAGGGGCCGCAGGTGGGCGATGAGGGCCTCCGCGTCCGCCGGGTTGGCACAGGGAGCCGCAAGCAGCGCATCGAACGTCTGGCTCTCTGCGTCATCCAATGCGAGCCACGCATCGTCCGGGTTGCCGCCCTTGTAGGGGCTGTTGGCCCGAAGCTTATCGAGCGCACGGCGGTGGGCCTCGATGGCGAGGCGCATGGGCGTCGGGTCGGCCGGGGCTGGCTTGGCTGAGAAGACCACCGCCACGCCGTCTCGCTGGGCCCACAGGGGCTCGGCCTCATGGGTGCCGTACAGCTCCGGCAGAGCCGCACTTGCTGCCGTGGTGATGCCGTTGAGGGCCTCGCAATGCCACTGCCCACAGCGCCGCGCGGCCTCCAGCGTTACGGCCTGCGGGTCTCTGTCCGCGGTGAACGAATAGAACGACTCGGTGAGCGCCATGACCCCGATCCGGTCCCGTACGTCCAGCGGCAGGCTTGCCCAAGCCGCCCGCATGGTGCTGGGCTCGGGGATGCGCCGCGACCGCCTCACGGCAGCCAAGCGGACCTCGGGCGGGGCACCGCGGAGTTCTGCCCCGAGGTTCGCGTCATCGGGCACGGACTCGATGTCGGTGAGGTCCAGGCGTGCGTCATCGCTCGACGCCGAGGTGGCTTCGCGTAGCATGGGGATGGCTCCGGGGAAGGCTGGGGGTCTGGTGTGAAGGGCTGGGTTGGTGACGGCTCCTTAACGAGGACAGGGGTAAACCGATAACGGATTGATGGTCAATACCGATAACGGTTTGGGAACTGCGCAATGACTGATGGCGGTGGTGAGACCCCGAAGCCCCGGCGTGGCGGCCGACCCCTGCTCGGAGTGAAGCCCACGCTCGTGCGGCTCCCCGAGGGCGTCCCCGAGCGTATCGATGTGGTCGCCGGCAAGCATCGCCGCGCCGAGTTCATCCGCGAGGCCACCGTGGCAGAGCTGGAGCGCCGGGAAACTGCTGCGCCGGACAAGCCCGAAGACACCCTCAAGCCGCCCACCAAGTAGGGCGCCCTGGGCCACAGCTTGGAGCATCCCCGCGGCACCCTACGTTCCTCGCCATGAGAGAGCCGCCAGACGAAGACCTCGACCACCACGCCCTGGGCTACTACGCCCCGGCCAAAGGGATCAGTCGGGACGCCTGTCCTTATGCGGAAGGCACCCAGGCGCACGCGCAGTGGGTCGCTGGGTATGATGCGGCGGTGAAGGGGGGGAGGTAGGCAGGGAGGACTGAGCCCGGAGGTCGCCGTAGCCGGTCAAGCTCGCTCTCGGCATAGCACCACGGCTAGCACTGGGCTTGGGCGCAAGGCGACTCACCACGCGGCTAGCCCGATGGCCCGTGAGGTGCTTAGAGACCCGCCCGCCGCCTCAGAGACCCCGATGCACTGGCCTGCCGCCTACGCCGACTTCAACGTCTTCCGCCGCCGTCAGAGCCCCGAGCTGCGCTGTGCCGTCCGTCAGGACCGCCCGGTGCCGCGCTTCATCGACGGCGCAATATGGGAGTTCAGTGGGACGGTGGTGGGTGAGAAGCCCCCGGCGGGCTTCCAAGCCGGAGAGGCTCACGAGGCGATGCTCTCGGCAGGCTACTACCTGTTCCGGGCACCGCACTGAGGATTGCTGCCGCCATTACACCGCGTCCACCTCTTCCATTTCGAGGGTGAGAGTGGCTCGCATGATGACGTTCCCCTCCTGGTCACGGACGATGGCGAGGTAGTCCTGGCGGTCTGAGGTGGCGTCGAGCAGTTGAGACATGCGCCTCATGATCTGTACCAACCTCGCCCGCGCGGCCTCTATGTCGGGGAGGTTGAAGCCTATGGTGTCGCGCACAAAGTTCGTGCCATCGTGAAGGTCAATGTAAAAGAAGGGCATCCAGGACCCAGGAGCGGGACAACTGCTACGCTGCGTACTACGTAGGGGCTGGTTGCTTGGTACGGCCGAATTGTTGCGGGTTGGTGTTTGAACTCGTCTTGCGGCACCCTGCCTCAGGCCGACCACCGCGCCAAGGCCGCCTCCGCCTCCGCCGGGTTCTCCCTGATGCGATAGATGGTCTGCCGTGTGAGCCCGGTGGTCGCCGCGATGCTGCTCACCCCCTGGCCCTGGCCCAGAGCCCCGCTCACGGCGTCGAACTGTTCCCGGGTGAAGCTGGGCTTGCGGCCCCGGTAGGCGTCCTCGCGACCCCTGGCGTGGTCTATGCCGGCCCTCTGCGCTTCCTTGGTCGCCTCCGCCTGGGCTTGCGCCGTGGCGGCCATGAAGCCGATGAGCGCATCCCGCACGGCTTGCTGCATCGGGTCCTTGGTGGCCCCGTCGAAGGTGAGGTTGTTGATCACGGTGCGGACGATGACGCCCCTCCGCATCAGCTCTCGGATGGTGTCGCACACGTCCGCGTAGTTCCGGCCCAGGCGGTCCACCCAACGGACCACGAGGGTATCTCCGCGGCGGAGCATGTCGAACAAGCGGCGGCCCTGTGGGCGATCCTTGAGGCTGGTGGTGAGGCCTGACACCCCTTCATCCGCTACCACCTCGTCTACCTTGAAGCCGGCGGCCTCGGCCTGGGTGCACTGATGGGCGATAGTCTGATCGGTGGTCGAGACCCGGGCGTAGAGGATGGTCTGCATGGAAGCGGCGCCTGTCCGAAAGGGAACTGTCCGCAAGATTGACTGTCCGTAGGGCCATGTCAACCCTTACGGACGGCCTTTCGGACAGTCACGGTGCTGTCCGCTACGGTATACCCATTCGGACAATGGTGTTCCGGCCCGGATCACTTCTTTAAAACATGATGGTATAGCTCACTGCAAATGACGCCGGCGGCTGCAAAATCATCGGCCGCTGAGTTCAAATCAGCTATTTCAAGTGCGACCCCATTGCGGAAGAGGCGTTGGTGACCTTCTGGAGTTGTTCCTGGATTAGCGTGTAATATGGCATTCCGCAGCTTAACAAGGCGGCCAAATTCTTCCGCGGCGCTTATTAAGCTTGGTTGGGCGACCGGGTCTGGGTAACCACGAACCAGCCTCTGGAATTCTTTCGCTATGGCTCCCGCCGTCTTCGGAATTAGGGCATGGATGCAGCCTGGGTTAATCACTTCGCAGGAGTGGACCACCGTCCATTCCAACCCGCTAAACGCGTATGCTGCGAGTCCAAGCGCTTCGAGATAATCTTTATCGACTGGCACGCGGAGACGGTCATCTTGCATAAATTTTCCCCGGAGAGTGATTAGAGTTGGACTGCCAAAATCAGCGTTGGATCACACCCGCCCCTTGGGCTTGACCTTGCGCTTCCGCGCGGGCTTCTTGCCGATGGCGGCCTTCGTCATCTCGGCAAGGGCCAACTGCTGCTGGCGCCGAACGATGGACGTAGCTGTTCCCATCCACCAGCCGGCCGCACGATTGGCGCCGGACAGCCAAAGGCTCAATGCTGGGTTCTTCATGGCTAACCTCATGCGGGCCGCCGTGGCCTTCTTGGCTGGGTAACGCGCCAGAGCCTCGGAAGTGGCGGAGGGCCTGGGTGTCGGATGCGCGAGGGTAACATAAGGCCGGGGGGAGGGGGCCATCGCGCTCGCGCCCGAGGGAGGCCGGGCGGAGGGGTACGGGGGGAAAACCTGCCGCTGCCTGTCAGGTATGGGGTGTCGCGCGGGTGACCCCTGGATTTCATTCGCTGTGCCGGAACGTCGCACTTCTACCCTGGGTTAGTCATCGCGTGCTTAACGCCAACACCAGGGAGAAACGCCATGAAAGCCATCACGCTAGCCCTCGCCGGAACACTGATCCTCGGATCGGCCGCCATCGCCGCTGAGGGGGCCTCGGGCACCACCAAGTCCGGCACCATGAACAGCACGGGCCCGAACGATGCCGGGTCTGGGTCGTCCCCGGGTGCGGCGGGTAGCGGCCCGACATCGGGCGACAAGAGCCGCTCCGGTACGTCGAACAGCACGGGCGCCAATGACGCGGGCGCGGGGACTACGCCCGGTGCATCGGGCAAGGGCACCAGCGCACCCACGCGCTGAGGCGCCAAGCGAGTTCAAGACGTGAGACTGGGGATGCGGGACCGGCCTCATGGTCGACCTGAGGTCCGTTCGAAGCCCCGGGTGCGGGGGGAAAGCCCAGTCCGCAGCCCAGGCATCAGGGGTCGAGCCAGTGACCCACAAAAGGTTGTTGCCGCAGCTACACAGTTGCTAACGAGGCCGGGCCTCTCTCGTTGTATGTTGGGCCATAAGGTCATACAACGCCGGCGCGAGAGGCCCGTCTACAGCGCTGTTTTCATTGCAGAATTAGAGTCGGTCGAGCCTCCCAGGCGGGGTCGCCACACGGTCGTCAGTGTCGATCCGACTCCTTCATAGCCGTCTATGGCGCATGGGCTTCGGTCGGACGGATCACTTCAAACGATCCATAGCCGGTTGGCTTCGCGGTTCGGCAGACGGTGCGGCGATCCCCGGGGAACGCTCGGCGCGCGCGCGACGTTCTAGCGGGGAAGCGCGGCTGTTCGCGCCCGGGTCCCTTAGAATGTCTACGCCTCCGCCCGGTTCGAGGAGTCCATCGTCGGAGGATGGGTCCGTCGTTTGGATCCTCATGCTGGGCTCGGCGCTGATCGCCATCGTCGCGGCTCAGGTGCGAAGGGGCGCACCGGAAGCGCGACCCTTACCACGGGCCACGGTCGAGGCGAGGCCGTCGCATCGCGTAGCGACGAGCGGGCAGGGAGCCGGTTCCTATTCCGGTCGGTCGGCGCAACGCGTCGCCGACACCCAGCCCGAGCGCGGCCGCGCCGCGACCAGTCCCGCACAGATCACACGCGCCGGCTGGAAAGACGTCGCGGTGCGGACCTTCCTGGAGTTCAACAAGGACCGCGTCCTGTCCGTCGCGGCTGGGGTGACCTTCTACACCCTGCTCTCGCTGTTCCCCGCGGTGGCCGCTTTGGTCACCTGCTACGGATTGTTCGCCGACGTGAACGTCATCAACGATCACTTGGCCAGCCTGCAGGGCGTGCTGCCCTCCGGCGCCATCGAGATCATCGGCGATCAGGTCAAGCGCATCGCGGCGAAGGGCGGGGGCACCCTCGGCCTGACGTTCTTCAGCAGCCTGGTCCTGTCGCTGTGGAGCGCCAACGCCGCGATGAAGGCGATGTTCGATGCGCTGAACGTCGTCTACGAGGAGGAGGAGAAGCGCAGTTTCATCATGTTGAACGTGCGTTCGCTGACCTTCACGGTCGGCGCGCTGGTGTTCGTGATCCTCGCTCTGGTGGCGATCGTCGTGCTGCCGGTCGTCTTCAATTTTATCGGCATCAGCGCCGGCGCCTGGTACGTCGCCGCTTTGCGCTGGCCGGCGCTGGTCCTGGTCCTGCTGGGCGGCCTGTCGCTGCTCTACCGCTATGGCCCGAGCCGCGAACGGGCTCGCTGGCGCTGGGTCGGTGTCGGCAGCGTCGTCGCCGGCCTGCTCTGGCTCGTGGCCTCTCTGCTGTTCTCTTGGTACGTCGCGAGCTTCGGCAACTACAACGAGACCTACGGGTCCCTCGGTGCAGTGATCGGCTTCATGACTTGGATCTGGATCTCCTCGACCATCGTGTTGCTCGGCGGCGAGATCAACGCCGAGATCGAGCATCAGACCGGGCAGGACACCACCACGGGCACGGCGCGGCCGCTCGGCGAGCGCGAGGCGCGCATGGCGGACACCGTCGGCGCGGCGGCGTGACTGCCTCGAAGGCATCCCTGCCTCGAAGATTCGAACGTCCCGCCCCATATCGCGTGGACCCGAACAGCGGAGAGTACGATGAGCGGATCGGAGACGATGTCGGTTCCCGAGACCCGGAGCGAAGCCGAGTGGAAGGCGGTGCTTACGCCCGAGCAGTATCGTGTCCTGCGTGAGCACGGCACGGAGCGCGCCGGAACAAGCTGTCTGCTGGCCGAGAAGCGGGCGGGCACCTTCACCTGCGCCGGCTGCGGCACGCCGCTCTTCGTGAACGAGACCAAGTTCGAGTCCGGCACCGGCTGGCCAAGCTTCTTCGCGCCATTGCCCGGGGCGGTGGAGACGCAGACCGACCGCAGCCACTGGATGGTCCGAACCGAGGCGCATTGCGCGCGCTGCAAGGGCCATCTCGGGCATGTCTTCGATGACGGCCCTGCGCCCACCGGCCTGCGATACTGCATGAACGGAGCATCCCTTGCATTCACGCCGAAGGAGCCGGGACCGGAATCGGTTTGACGCGAAACAGTAGGCGCTGTCCAAGGTCTTGAACTGCGCAGGTCTTGATTTCGGCGTGTTTTTGCTTAGTCCCTGATGACTGACGAGCCTGTGAGGCCGTGACTGAGGCGGGCATGAGTGCGCGCCGCAAAGATCGACTCGTAGGACGGCAGCGCTTATTGCGCATCACGGAGCCACCCCTGCGGTCTTCGTCGCACGGAGCAGAACGGGCAGACGTCCGGTGGTCGCAGCACCGCCGGAATGCCCTTGAGCGGAGGTTGAGTATGAGCGTCGTCCGGCGGTTT